>DASZUH010000066.1:0-7578 GCA_035547715.1 Solirubrobacterales bacterium | reverse complement strand
GGGAGGGTGCGTTCGTCGCTTGGGCCGCATACGGCTACAAGCGACGAACGCACCCGGGCGATGCATGAGGAAGTGGGGAGGGACCGTGACCTTCCATGGGTCTTCGTGACGGACCACTCGCCTTCGTGGCGGATCATGCGCCCCTTCCCCACGGCACGCGCACGTCCCCCCGACACACGCCCCGAACCCTCCTCTCCCCATTGACCCGGCCATCTCGGTGGCGGCCTCAACCTGCCCGGTCGCCACCGAGATGGCCGGGCGCAACTCGGACGGCCGCCCAGCCCCCCGGCCGCCCAGCCCCGGCCGCCGCCTCGGGCGACAGCTTCAGCCGCCACCCCGCCTAGATCGGGAACCCGTCGAGGACGTCGGGGATCGCCCAGTCGGCGCCGGCCTCTTCCTGTTCGGCCACGGTGTAGGCGCCGGTGGCGACGCCGACGACGCGGATCCCGGCGCCGTGGCCGGCGCTGACGTCGCGCGGGGTGTCGCCGACCGAGATCGTCGCGGCGCGGTCGAGGGGCGCGCCCGCCGCCCCCGCCCCGCGCTCGATCGCCCGTTCGGTCACCACGATGCGGTCGCGGGCGTCGGAGCCGAAGCCGCCGAAGGAGAGGTACTTGTTGAGGTCGCCGCGCTCGAGCTTGATCCGTGCGGCGGGCTCGACGTTGCCGGTCACGACCCCCTGGACGATCCCCGCCTCGGCCAGGCGGGGCAGGATCTCGGCGATCCCCGGCTTCACTTCGTAGCCCGGCGATTCGGCGACCGCCGCGGGCATGTACTCGAGGTACTTGGCGACCACGGCCGCGCGCTCCTCCGCGGTGCCCGGGCGGCCGATCACCTCGGCGAAGATGATCTCGGTGATTTCCGGGTCGGTCATCCCGGCCCGGGTGTGTTCGTCGATGTTGGCCTCGACCCCGTAGAGCTCCTCGAACGCCCGCTGCCAGGCGACCGCGCCCGCGCCGCCGGTGGTGAGAAGCGTTCCGTCGATGTCCCAGAGCACGGCGCGGATGTTCACGCCGTGCAGACTAGCCGGCTAGTGCTCGTGTTCGAGGAAGTCCGACTGGGCGAGGAAGTAGAGGAGGAACAGCGCGGGCAGCACGAGCACGACGGCGATGCCGAAGACGACGAAGACCGCGCTCAGCGTGGCGTCGGGCGCCGCCGCTGCGGAGATCTTCATCGTGGTCGGCAGCAGGTACGGGAACTGGGCGATGAACCAGCCCCAGATCACCGCGATCACCGCCCCGGCGGCGAGCGGCCGCAGCAGCACGCGGTTGCCGAGCAGGAGCGCGGCCAGGGCGCCGAGCCCGCAGACCGCCGAGATGATCACCACGGGCAGGCCCTCGTGGAGCAGGCGGTGGTAGACGTAGTGGCCTTCGGAGTGGAGCGCGATCAGGCCGACGATGGCGAAGATCCCGGCCACCGCCCCCGCGATCAGGGCCCGTTTCTCGAAGTAGAGCTCCATCTCGTGGTCGCCCGCGCGGCGCTGGTCGCCGACCAGGAAGATCGCCGCCAGGTAGGCGCTGGTGGCGACGAACATCGCGCCGAAGAAGAGCGGCCCCGGCGCCAGCCAGGTCGAGAAGGCGTCGCCGCCGCCGGCGGCCGGGACGTTGCCGACCGCGATCGCGCCGACCACGGTGCCCATGAAGAACGGCGTGATCACCGAGGAGAGGGCGAAGGTCGCGCCCGCGGCGCGCTGCTCGCTCAACCCTCCGATCTGCTTGCGGAAGGCGAAGCCCGAGCCGCGCAGCACGATCCCCAGCACGGCCAGGATCAGCGGCACGTAGAGGGTCGAGAAGATCGCGCTGAAGGCGTCCGGGAAGGCGGTCCAGAGGATCACCAGGATGAAGATCAGCCAGACGTGGTTGGCCTCCCACACGGGGGTCAACGAGCGCTGGATCGCCATCCGCGGCTGCCAGCCCTTTTTCGCGTCGCCCGCGATCAGGTCCCAGAAGCCGCCGCCGAAGTCGGCGCCGCCGAAGATCGCGTAGAAGGTCGCGCCGGTCCAGAGGATCACGGCCGCTGCGATGCTCATACGGCCACCCCCGGCTCCTCGGGCGAGTACGGCGACGGTTCCTGCTCGGCGGTGCCCTCGCCGCCCTCGCGCCAGCGACGCGACATCCGCCGCAGGACCAGGACGGCGATCGTGCCGATCGCGATGTAGAGCAGCAGGGTGAAGATGAAGGCGCCCCAGATCCCGTCGGCGTGCGTCACGGCTTCGGAGGTTTTCATGTACTTGTAGACGATCCACGGCTGGCGCCCGACCTCGGTCACGATCCAGCCGGCCCAGAGGGCGACGATCGCCGCGATGCCCGACACCGAGACCGCTTTGAGGAACCACGGCGTGGCCGGGATGTCGCGCTTCCTGAAGACCGACCAGGCGAGCCAGAGCACCAGCAGCATCAGCGCCGAGCCGAGCCCGACCATCACGTTGAAGGCGAGGTGGATGAAGGTGTTGTCGGGCGGCCGTTCGTCGTTCGGGATCTGGTTCAGGCCGGTGACCTTGGTGCCCGGGCTGAAGCCGACCAGCAGCGAGTCGAGGTCGGGGATGCCGATCCCGAGCTTCACCCCGGAGGAGGTGCAGATGCCGCCCAGGTACTCGGTCTGGTGCCCGCCGGTGTTCTGGATGCACTCCATCGCCGCGAACTTCGCCGGCTGGTGGTGGGCGACCTCGCGGGCCGCGGTGTCGCCGATCAGCAGCTGCAACGGGGTCGCGATGCAGGCGATCGTCAGCGGGATCAGCAGGCCGAGGCGGTGCAGTCGGTCGCGGCGCCCTTTCAGCATCCCGACCGCGTAGATCGAGGCGACCAGGAAGCCGACCACCATGTAGGCGGCGAGGATCATGTGCGGGACCTCGTACGGGGTCGCCGGGTTGAAGATGACCTTCATCGGTTCGACTTCGGTGACCTTGCCCGCGGCGTCGAGGACGAAGCCCTGCGGCTGGTTCATCCACGAGTTGGCGGCGACGACCGAGAAGGCGCCGCCGATCCCGGTGATGAACATCGGCACGCCGGCCCAGAAGTGGGCCCACGGCGGCAGCCGCTTCCAGCCATAGATGTAGATCGCGAGGAAGATCGCCTCGAGGAAGAAGAAGAGCCCCTCGATCCCGAAGGCGATGCCGAAGGCGGCGCCGAAGCGTTCCATGAAGCGCGGCCAGAGCAGGCCGAACTCGAAGGAGAGGACGGTGCCGGTGACGGCGCCGACGGCGAAGGTGACGGCCATCGCCTTCGACCAGCGCTGCGCCAGCTCGAGCGCGTCGTGGTCGTTCTTTTTGAGCCCGATGTAGTTGGCGACGAGGATCGTCGCGGGCAGCGCCACGCCGAGGCAGGCGAGCACGATGTGGAAGGCGAGCGTGAACGCCATCTGCTCGCGCGCCGCGAACAGATTGGTCGTCGCCGACGCAGCCAGCGGAATTACGCCGGGGAGGGCCATGGGAGCAAAGTACCCTGCAGTCGAGCCCTCATCTGTGTCGTTCGTCGCTCAAGTGCCATCGAGTACAAGGGAACTCTGATTATCTTGAACGCCGTTCAATCTACCGGCCCGGTGGACGAAGATCGGGTAATCAGACGTCGCGGCGCATGTCGCGATAGCGGCGGATCAGCGCATTGGTCGAGCTGTCGTGGTGGAGCTTCGGCTCCTCGCCGGCCTCGAGCTCGGGGATGATCGCCTGCGCCAGTTCCTTGCCCAGCTCGACCCCCCACTGGTCGAAGGAGTCGATCCCCCAGACGGCGCCCTGGGTGAAGACGCTGTGCTCGTAGAGCGCGACCAGGGAGCCGAGCGTCCCCGGGTCGAGCCGCTCGGCGAGGATCGTGTTCGAGGGCCGGTTGCCCTCCATCACCCGGTGCGGCACGACGGCCGCCGCCGTGCCCTCTTCGCGGACCTCGTCCGCCGTCTTGCCGAAGGCCAGCGCCTGGCCCTGGGCGAAGACGTTCGACATCAGCTTGTCGTGGTGGTCGCCGAGCTCGTTCAGCGAGTGGGCGAAGCCGATGAAGTCGACCGGGATGAGGCGCGTCCCCTGGTGGATCAGCTGGTAGAAGCTGTGCTGGCCGTTGGTCCCCGGCTCGCCCCAGAAGATCGCCCCGGTGTCGTAGTCGACGTGCTCGCCGGTGAGGGTCACGTGCTTGCCGTTCGACTCCATCGTCAGCTGCTGCAGGTAGGCGGGGAAGCGGTGCAGGTACTGGTCGTAGGGGAAGACGCCGCAGGTTTCGGCGCCGAAGAAGTCGGCGTACCAGACGCTCAGGAGGCCCATCAGCATCGGCAGGTTGGCGCCCGCGTCGGCCTCCTGGAAGTGCTCGTCCATCGCGTGGAAGCCGGCCAGCAGCTCGCCGAAGCGGGCCGGGCCGATCGCCAGCATGGTCGAGAGCCCGATCGCCGAATCCATCGAGTAGCGGCCGCCGACCCACTCCCAGAAGCCGAACATGTTGTCGGTGTCGATGCCGAACTTCGAGACCTCCTCGGCGTTGGTCGAGACGGCGACGAAGTGCTTGGCGACCGCCTCCTCGTCGCCGCCGAGCCCGGCCAGCGCCCAGTCGCGGGCGGAGTGCGCGTTGGTCATCGTCTCCAGCGTGGTGAAGGTCTTCGAGGAGATGATGAAGAGCGTCTCCTGCGGGTCGAGGTCACGGGTCGCCTCGACGAAGTCGGTGCCGTCGATGTTGGAGACGAAGCGGAAGGTCATCTCGCGGTCGGAGTAGTGGCGGAGCGCCTCGTAGGCCATCACCGGGCCGAGGTCGGAGCCGCCGATGCCGATGTTGACAACGTTGCGGATCGCCTTGCCGGTGTGGCCGCGCCACTCGCCGTCGCGGACGCGCTCGCAGAAGGCGCCCATCCGGTCGAGCGTCTCGTGCACCTCCTTGACCACGTCGACGCCGTCGACGATCAGCGAGCGCTCGCGCGGCATGCGGAGGGCGACGTGGAGGACGGCGCGATCCTCGCTGACGTTGATGTGCTCGCCGCGGAACATCGCTTCCCGGCGCTCTTCGACGCCGCGCTCGCGGGCCAGCTCGCCGAGCAGCATCACCGTCTCGTCGGTGATCCGGTTCTTGGAGAAGTCGAGGAAGAGCCCGGCGCCGTCGGCGACGAGGCGCTCGCCGCGCTCCCCGTCCTCCTCGAAGAGCTCGCGGAGGTGCCGTTTGCGGACCTCGGCGAAGTGCGCCTGGAGGCGCCCCCAGGCGGGCGCCTCCCGCAGCGGACCCGCGGCGCCGGCGTTCACCCGGCCGTGACCCCGCGCTTGTCGGCGATCGTCTTCAGCAGCGATTCCCAGGACTTGTCGAAGGCCTCTTTGCCCTCGTCCTGGAGGCGCTGGGCGAGCGCGGCGAGGTCGATCCCGGCGCCTTCGAACTCTTTCAGCGTCTGCTCGGAGGAGCCGCCGGTCGGGTCCATCAGGTCGGTGAGCTCGCCGTGGTCGGCGAAGGCGTCGAGCGTCTTGTCGGGCATCGTGTTGACCGTGAAGGGGGAGGCGAAGGCCTCGATGTAGAGCGTGTCGGAGGCCTCCGGGTCCTTGGTCCCGGTGCTCGCCCAGAGGAGGCGCTGGGCGCGGGCGCCCTGGTTGGCGAGGCGCATCCAGCGGTCCGAGTCGAGCAGCTCGCGGTAGGCGCGGTAGGCGCGCCCGCCGATCGCGATCCCGAGCCGGTTCTTCAGCTCGGCCGGGACCTCCTCGGCGACCGCGACGTCCCAGCGCGACATGAAGATCGAGGCGACCGACGGGACCACCGGGTCGAGTCCGGCGGCGATCCGCCGTTCGATCCCCTTCATGTAGGCGTCGGCGGCGGCGAGGTACTGCCGGTCGTCGAAGAGCAGCGTGACGTTGATCGGGATGCCGGCGAAGATCGACTCCTCGATCGCCTCGAGGCCGGCCGTCGTCCCGGGGATCTTGATGAAGAGGTTCTCGCGCTCGGCCTTGGCGTGGAGCTTGGCGGCCTGCTCGATCGTCGCCTTGGCGTCGTCGGCGAGCAGCGGCGAGACCTCGAGGCTGACGAAGCCGTCGACCCCGTGGGTGCGGGTGTGGGCGTCGGCGAAGAGGTCGGCGGCGTCGCGGAGGTCGGCGAGCGCGAGCTCGAAGAAGACGTTCTCGTCGGAGTCGGCGCCGGGGCCTTCCTCGCCGGCGGCGGAGCCGCTGACCTCGGCGATCTGCCGGTCGTAGGCGTCGCCGCCGCCGATCGCCTTTTCGAAGATGCTCGGGTTCGAGGTGAGCCCGGTGACGGAGAGGTCGTCGATGTACCCCTTCAGCGTGCCTTCGGAGAGCATCGGGCGGGTGATGTTGTCCACCCAGAGGCTCTGGCCGAGCTCGTGCAGTTTCTGCGTGGCTTTCATGCCTGCTCCTTCTTCGTGGATGCCTGAAAAGTGTGTGTACCCACCATTGCACGCAGCGAGCGCGGACGCGGGCGGCCGAGGCGCGGCCCGATCCTATCCCTCACGGTTCGATCCGCGTTACCGAGCCGTCACCGTCAGCGACGACCCAGACGGCCCCGCGGTCGACCTTTCCGGCGCCATAGGTGGGCAGGGTCGACCGCACCGGCGTGGTCGCCGGTCGGGTCGACCGCGCGTCCACGGGCCGACCATAGGTTGATGGGCCGAAAAGCGCTCCATATCAGCGCTTTTCGGCCCATCGACAGCGAGGGCTAGTAGCGGTAGTGGTCGGGCTTGTAGGGGCCGTCGACCGGGATGCCGAGGTAGCTCGACTGGTCGGGCGTCAGCTCGGTCAGGTCGACGCCGAGGCTGGCGAGGTGGAGGCGGGCCACCTTCTCGTCGAGGTGCTTGGGGAGGATGTAGACCTCCTTGGCGGCGAACTCCTCGGGCCGGCCGAAGAGCTCCATCTGGGCGATCACCTGGTTGGTGAACGAGTTCGACATCACGAAGGACGGGTGCCCGGTCGCGTTGCCGAGGTTCAGCAGCCGGCCTTCGGAGAGGACGATGATCGAGTGGCCGTCGGGGAACTTCCACTCGTCGACCTGCGGCTTGATGTTGACGCGCTCGGCGTCGGAGGCTTCCAGCGCCGCCATTTCGATCTCGTTGTCGAAGTGGCCGATGTTGCCGACGATCGCGTTGTGCTTCATCTTCGCCATGTGGTCGACGGTGATGATGTCCTTGTTGCCGGTGGCGGTGACGAAGATGTCGGCCGTGTCGACGACGTCCTCGAGCCGACGCACCTCGTAGCCCTCCATCGAGGCCTGCAGCGCGCAGATCGGGTCGATCTCGGTGACGATCACGCGGGCGCCCTGGCCCCGCAGCGACGACGCGCAACCCTTGCCGACGTCGCCGTAGCCGCAGACGACGGCGACCTTGCCGCCGATCATCACGTCGGTGCCGCGGTTGATCCCGTCGATCAGCGAGTGGCGGCAGCCGTAGAGGTTGTCGAACTTCGACTTGGTCACCGAGTCGTTGACGTTGATCGCCGGGAAGAGCAGCGACCCGGCCTCGGCCAGCTGGTAGAGCCGGTGGACGCCGGTCGTCGTCTCCTCGGTGACGCCCTTGATCTCCGCCGCCGCTTTCGTCCACCGCGTCGGATCTGACTCCAGCGAGCGCTGCAGCGTCTCGAGCACGATCCGGAACTCCTCCGAGTCCGCGGTCGAGGGGTCGGGCACCGCGCCC
>DASZUH010000065.1:0-1567 GCA_035547715.1 Solirubrobacterales bacterium | reverse complement strand
TGAGGAGCCGTGACGAATCCGGCGGAACCGTGACGAGAGCCCGGAGTTCCTCCCTCCCCGTGACTTTCCCCGAGAACCACGCCCCTCGCCAGCTGGCGGCGCGGACCCCGACCGCCTGCCCGGGAAGGCGGCGGGGCAGGTCCCGTGACGAAGACCCATGGAAGGTCACGGTCCCGTCCCACCTCCACATCACGCCCACGACGTCCGTGCACTTGTACCGCCCATAGGGGGCACAAGTGCACGAACGTCCCTCCGCCTGATGTGGACCCGTGACGTTCCTCGCGGGACCGTGACGGAAGCCCGCAATTCCTCCCGTCCCTGTGCTTCCTTCCCCACGGAACCCTCACGTCCCGGGCGTCTCGTGGCAAGCGGGCAACCTGCCGGGGCCGCCACGAGACGCCCGGGACGCACCTCGGACGGCCGCCACGCCCCCGAGCCACCCCGCCCGCGAGCCCCGGCCGACACCCACCGAACGACCCCCTACGGGCGATTCATCCGGTAGACGACGAGGCGCTCGCCGCTGCGGCCGGTCGTCTCGAAGTCGAGCTCCATCCCGATCTTGCGGGCGACGCCGCGGGAGCCCTCGTTGGGCGGCTGGATGCGGGCGATGATGCTCGGCATCCCGAGCACGTCGAAGGCCTCGTCGCGGAGCGCCGCCGAGCCCTCGGTGCCGAGTCCCCTCCCCCAGGCGTCCGGCTCGAGCCACCAGCCGATCTCGCGCTCGGCCGGGTCGAGGCCCGCGGTGCCCTCGCCCGCGTAGTTCAACGAGACGAGGCCGATGCCGCGGCCGGTCTCCTTGTCGATCGTCGCCCGCCAGCCGAAGCCGTGCTGTTCCCAGTGGCGGCGCTCGGCCCGGGCGACGTCCTCGGCGAGGAGCGGCGGCCAGGGATCGCCGGTGCCGATGAAGCGCATCACCGCGGGCATCGAGGCCAGCCGCACCAGGAGGGGCGTGTGGCGCTCGTCCCAACGCTCGAGCCGCAGCCGCTCGGTCTCGAGTACCGCCGCGGCGTCGATCGTCATCCCGCCATCCCCCATGGTCCGACGACGGCGAGGATCGCGAGCCTTCCCGCGGCCTCGATCGGGAGCTCGTCGCTGCGCATCCTCAAAGTATGGCGGCGGCGGGGAGCCAGGACCAGAAGCGGCGGGCCTGCTCGTTGCGGTGGCCGCGGGCGCGTCGGATCGCGTACAGCGAGCGCTCGATCTCGAGGCCTTTCAGCGGCAGCGTGACGAGGCGGCCCGCCGCCAGGTCGGGTTCGAGCGCCAGCTCGGAGATCAGCGCGAAGCCGCCCGCGGCGAGCGAGCGCTTCACCCCTTCGAGGCTCGCCAGCGAGAGGTCGGGACTCAGCTCGACCCCCACCGTCGCCAGCGCCGCGGCGGCGACGGCGCGCGTCCCCGACCCCGACTCGCGCGAGATCCAGCGGCCGCCCGCCAGCTCGCGCGGGTTGACCGCGCGGCGGTTCGCCCAGCGGTGCCCGGCGGCGACGACGAGGACGATGCGGTCGCGGGCGACGACCTTCGCCTCGAGGCCGTCGAGCGGGTCGAGCCCCTCGACGAAGCCGACGTCGGC
>DASZUH010000064.1:0-3171 GCA_035547715.1 Solirubrobacterales bacterium | reverse complement strand
TTCACCGGCGTGCCCGCGGCGAAGCTCGCTTCGCAGGTCGGGCCGCAGTCGATCCCGGCGGGGAGCGAGCTGACGGTGCCCGAGCCGCCGCCTTCGGTCTTGACCTTGAGCGTGCGGGGTTCGGCTTCGAAGGTCGCGGTGACGGTCTTCGAGGCGCTCACCGTGACTTCGCAGACGCCGGCGGCGACCGTGTCGCAGCCGCTCCAGGTCGCGGCTTTGGAGCCCGCGCCGGGGGTCGCGGTGAGCTTGACCAGCTTGCCGACTTCGTACTGGGCCGAGCAGGTGGCGCCGCAGTCGATCCCGGCCGGCGAGCTGGTGACCGTGCCGCCGCCGGTCCCTTTCTTTTCCACGGCGAGGGCGGCGACGCCGACCGGCGAG
This sequence comes from Solirubrobacterales bacterium, assembly GCA_035547715.1. Classification (GTDB taxonomy): domain Bacteria; phylum Actinomycetota; class Thermoleophilia; order Solirubrobacterales; family 70-9; genus VAYN01. Next base: position 2,793 of record DASZUH010000064.1, on the reverse strand, counting down.
AAGGTCGCGGTGACGGTGCGCGCCGCGCTCATCTTCACCGTGCACCGGGTCGGGTCGGGTTCGGAGTCGCAGCCGGTCCAGAGCACCGGCGCCGTGCCCGATTCGGAGACCGCGGTGAGGGTGACTTCGGCTTCGAATTCGTACCGGGCGGCGCAGGTCGCGCCGCAGTCGATCCCGGCGGGGGAGCTGGTGACGGTGCCCGACCCGGTCCCTTCCTTGTCGACGGTGAGCGGGACCGGTTCGTGGAGGAACGTCGCCTTGACGTTCTTCGCCGCGCTCATCGTCACTTCGCAGACGCCGGCGGTGACCGCGTCGCAGCCGGTCCAGGTGGGCGCTTTGAAGCCGGTTTCCGGCGTGCCGGTGAGTTTCACCAACGTGCCGCCGGCGAATTTCGCTTCGCAGGTGACGCCGCAGTTGATGCCCCCGGGCGTGCTCGTGATCGCGCCGGAGCCTTCCTTGGTCGTCTTCAGTGTGAATTCTTCGGCCGTGCCGACGACGACGGCGTGTTCGACGATCGGCGGGTTGCCGTAGGTCGGCTGTTTGAAGCGGAGTTGCAGGGTCGCGTTGAAGGTCCCGTTGGTCGCGTAGGTGTGGCTGGTGGTGAGCGGTGCTTCGGTCGAGCCGCTCGAGGTGAGCGTCTTTTCGGTCCCGTCGCCGAACTTCCAGATCGCTTCCTTGACGAACCCTTTGGTGGCGGTCGGGCCGGAGGTGAGTTCGGAGCTCGAGGCGTCGAAGGCGACCGTCGTGCCTTCGACTCTGGCGGTGAACTTCGCCGTCGCCACCGGACAGCCCGAGCCGCCGCGGCCGAAGGTCAGCACCTTGCCACCGAAGTTCGGCGCCTGCTGTTCTTCTTCGTTCGGCTGGCCCGGGTCGAGGACGACCACCTTTTCGCCCGCGCCTTCGCCGCTGACGCCGAACATCGCGTCGGCGCTCGAGATCTTGCAGGAGCCCGAGGTGGCGCCGCCGTAGTCGACGGTGGTCGCCTTCGATTTCAGCGAGAAGCCGTGGATCAGGTAGTTGCCGCCGGCCGACGGCGGCGACCAGGCTTCGATCCTTTCCTTCCAGTAGAGCGTTTCGCCGTCCGGCGAGACCGCCAGTTCGGGACCGGCGGTGAAGGTGGAGGCCTTCTCTTCGAGGCCGAACGTCCATTCCTCGGCGGTCGCCGCGGCCGAGACGCCGGGGACTTCTTTGATTTCGGAGAGGTTCTCCGGCAGTTCCCAGGCCTTGGTCCTGGTCGCTTTGGTGGCGCGGCCGGTGAGCGCGTAGGTCGTCCCGTTCGGGGCGACGGTGATCACCTTCGCGCTTTCGAGCGCCGGGGTCAGTTTCTTCGCCGTATCGGTGAAGCGGGGACCCGCCGCGCCGGACGAGGTGACCCGCTGGATCACCGATACGCGTGAGCTCGAAGGGACTTCGGTTTCGAACGCCTGGCCGAAGACCTCGACTTCGTGGTTCCTCGGGTCGACCGCGATCGAGGTCGGGTTGAGGATCCGTTCGGCGCCCGCGGTCGGCAGCGGCAGGCTGGTCGGCCCGCCGCTCGGCGGCACCAGTTTGTTGCCTTCCGGTGTGGTCGAGAAGACGAGGATCCGGGCGCCGTACGGTTCGTTCGTCGTCGGGTCTTTGGCGCCCTCGAGCAGGTAGAAGCGGTGCAGGCCCGGGTCGACGGCGACGCCGAAGAGCGTCACCAGTTCTTCCGTGCCGGGCGCGTCGTAGAAGCGCGGGATCAGGACCGACGCCTGGAAGGTCCCGTTGGCGGAGAACTTCTGGATGCGGAAGCTTTCCCGCACCCCTTCGCCGCCGCCGACCTTTTCGGTCATGTCGCCGACGTAGACGCTGCCGTCGCTCGGGTCGACACCGAACATCGTCGCGTTGGCGTACTGGCCCTGGCCGAGACCATACGTACCCCAGCTTTCGAGGTTGCCGACCGGCGCCGCCGAGCCCGGCGACGCGATCACGACCAACGCCGCGAGCGCGGCGAGGAAGACGGAGATGCGACTCATCGACCGACGGGAACGGCGGTCACGGCGCGGTTCTTCCGAGAGGATGAAAAAAGGAGGCCGGCCCTAGGCCCGGCCTCCTTCTTTCATCCTCTCGGCGACCACCGGCCTAGGTGGTTGGGTCCGGGGGCGGCGACGGCGCAAGCTGGCGCCCGGGGTTGGCGGGTGGCCCGGGGTTGGCGGGTGGCCCGGGGTTGGCGGCCGGCCGGGGGTTGGCGGCCGGCCGGGGGTTGGCGGCCGGCCGAGTTGCGCCCGGCCCGGGGTTGGCGGCCGTCCGAGTTGCGCCCGGCCTTCTCGGTGGCGGCCCTGGCAGGTTGAGGCCGCCACCGAGAAGGCCGGGTCCGTGGGAAGAGGTGCGAGGGTTCGTGACGTGGGGCGGGTGGACGTGCGCGTGTCGCCGGGAAGGAGCGCGTGGTCTGTGACGAAGGCGAGTGGTCCGTGACGAAGGCGCATGGAACGTCACGCCTCCTCCCGACCTCCCGGGACCCGGCCGTCAACCTGTCGCCTTTGGTCGCCCCGTGGGCTACCAAAGGCGACAGGTTGGTCCCGACCCCCGGCGGAGGTGACGGAACCCATGCGGATCCGTGACGAACCCGGCGGAAGGGTGACGGGAGCGTGGAGTTCCTCCCGTCCCCGTGACCTTCCTCCGGGAACCAGGCCGTCGGCGCAGGTTCCGTGACGAAGACCCATGGGACGTCACGGTCCCTCCCCACTTCCACATCACGCCCACGACGTCCGTGCACTTGTACCGGCTATAGGGGGCATAAGTGCACGAACGTCCCTCTGCCTGATGTGGACC
>DASZUH010000063.1:0-1910 GCA_035547715.1 Solirubrobacterales bacterium | reverse complement strand
GTCCAGTCGGGGGCGCGGGTCGCGACGGCCTCGATCGCCTCGACCGCCGCCTCGATCTGGTCGCCTTCGTCCTCGACGATGCGGTCGCGGTCGGCGGCGAGCGCGTCGCGCCAGAGCGCCGCCGCGGCGGGCGGCAGGTCGCCGGCACCGCCCTCGGCCAGCGTCGTCAGCGTCGCCAGCTTCACCTCGGCGTCGCGACTCGCCGAGAGCAGCCGGGCGGCGTCCCGGAGCTCCTGGTTCTCGCGGTCGAAGGTCTTCTCGCCGAGCTCCTCGCGCACCAGGCGCAGCGCCGAGCGCGCCTTCTTCAGGTCTTTGCGGGCGCCGTGGATCGCCTCGGCGAGCGCGTCGCCCTCGAGCGGGTCGCGCAGCCGCTCCGCCGCCCTCTCGAGCCGCGAGGCGATCACCCGGCGGACGCCGGTGGCGGCGTCCTCGTCGAGCAGCAGGCGGTAGGCGCGGCTCGGGGCCGGCGCCTCCGACCCGCCGCCGTCGTCCTCCGACCCGCCTCCGTCCCCGCGGGGCTCCTCGGTCGTCGCGCCCACGCTCTCCATCGTCATATCGTCGCCCTTCTCCTCGTCGGCCGGCAAGCCCTCCGTCGCCAGCGTCTGGTTGGCGTAGCGCCGGTCCCCGGTCAGCTCCTTGCCCAACCAGGGCGGCGGCACGAACGCCTCGGCCGCCGCGACGGAGTCGAACTCGACCTCGGCCGTGCGCAGCCCGTCGAGCCCGGCCCCGTAGACGTCGATCTCGGCCCGCAGCCCGTGGCCGAGCGGGACGTAGTGGCGAACCTTGTGCACGCGCCTGCCCGCGGTCAGCTGCCAGAGCGCCTCGAAGGCCCCCGGCTCGATCGGCACCTCGACCTCCTCGCGGATCTGTCCGTGGCCGCTCTTGGCGGTGAGGAAGAGCTCCCCGTCGGCGCGGCGCAGGCGCACCTCGGTGTCGGCGTCGAGCGCCAGGTAGCCCTGTTCGATCGGCGTCGAGCCGCTCTCGGCCCGCGGCATCTCCGCGACCAGGAACTTGCGCTCGATCTCTGCCACGCAGGGATCGTACGGCTCGGCGAGAATGGGGCGCAATGAACGGCCGGCGCCCGCTCACCGTCGGTGAGACCCTGAACGAAGTCTTCACCCTCTACCGGCGCCACCTCGGCGTGCTGATCCCGGCCGCCTTCTGGCTCTTCCTCGGCGTCAACGTCGTCACCGGCATCGCGGGCAACGACCACACCGGCCTGCTCGCGCTGGGCGCGATCCTCACCTTCGCCGTCGCGGTCCTCTACCAGGGGATGGTGGTGAGCCTCGTCCGCGATGTCCGGGACGGCACCCGCGACTCCTCGGTCGGCGAGCTGATCTCCTCGGTCGGACCGGTGCTGCCGTCCCTGCTCGGCGCCAGCATCGTCTACGCGATCGCCGTCGCCGTCGGCTTCCTCTTCTTCATCATCCCCGGCTGCATCCTGCTGACGATCTGGGCGGTGATCGCGCCGGTGATCGTGGTCGAGAAATCGCGCGTGGGCGGCGCCTTCGGCCGCTCCCAGAAACTGGTCCGCGACCACGGCTGGACGGTCTTCGGCACGGTCGTCGCGGCGACGCTGATCAGCCTGGTCGCCGCCGTCATCCTCACCTCGATCGCCGAAGCGATCGCCGGCGGGCCGATCCTACGGATCGTCTTCAGCACGCTGGCCTCGACCTTCACCGCACCGGTCGGCGCCCTCGTCGCCGCGATCCTCTACTACCGCCTGCGCGAGATCAAGGGCGACGCCGACCCGATGATGCCACCCCGCCTCTAGATCACTGATTCCCAATCAGCCCGTTCAGTGGTCGTATGCGATCAGGCCGCGAAGGGGGCCGTCGAGACGGCCGGCCTCCCAGAGCCGCCAGTTGTGCCAGACGCAGGCCCCGAGCGCCAGCAGCCGCTGGGCGACC
>DASZUH010000062.1:0-3183 GCA_035547715.1 Solirubrobacterales bacterium | reverse complement strand
CGTCCCGGCCACGGCCACAACCTGCCAGGGCCGTGGCCGGGACGGCCGGGCGCACCTCGGACGGCCGCCCCGCCCGCCCCGCGCGCTGGCTTGCGACGGCCCGAGCCCCTCCCCGCGGTCCGGCAGCGATCGATCCCTACGGCAGCGGCCCCCCGGCCAGCGCCACGACGGCGCCGACCGCGCCGGCGGCCAGCAGCACCTCGACGACGGCGCGGCGGACCAGGAGCAGGGCGGCCGCGGCGGCGGCGAGGACGAGGAACTGCCAGGTCTCCGAGAGGGCGCCGGCGAGGGGGATGGCGGAGCCGAGGATCGCGCCGATCGCCGCCGGACCGGCGCCGGCGAGGAAGGCGCGGGCGGCCGGGTTGCCGCGCAGGCGCTCGAAGCGGCCGCCGCCGAGGAGGATGAAGGAGAACGAGGGCAGGAAGGCGACGAAGGCGGCGAGCACGCCGCCGGGGACCCCGAAGGCGCCGTAGCCGACCGCGGCCACGGTCGCCACCACCGGCCCCGGCGTCACCTGGCCGAGCGCCACCGCGTTGAGGAATTCCGCGTTGGTCATCCAGTGGTAGGTGTGGACCGCGTCCCCCTGCATCAGCGGGACGATCACGAAGCCGCCGCCGAAGGCCAGCCCGCCGACCTTGAACGCGGTCCAGGCGAGATCGCCGATGCCGCCGGTGGCGGCGACGGCGAGCGGCGTCGTCAGGTCGAGCCTGGCGAGCAGCGCCGCGGGGCGCAGGGCGGCGGACTTGAAGGCGGCCGGCGGGGCGAGGAGCGCCGGGCCCGCCATCGTCGCGCGGCGGATCAGCAGCTCGAGCCCGCCGCAGGCGAGCAGGACGAGGACCAGCCAGGGCCCGATCGTCGCCGCGGAGACGCCGCCGGCCAGGCCGTAGGCGGCCCAGCGGACCAACGCCCCGCCTTCGCCGCGGGCGCGGGCGAAGCTGGGGCGCAGCAGGTCCTCCCCGGCCCGCACCGCGACCGCGGCGACCGCGGCGCCCGCCCCTGCCCCCGCGCCGCGGATCCAGTCGGGCGGTGAGCCGGAGAGGAAGACCAGCGAAAGGACGAGGATGAGGATGACGGCGGGGACGACGAAGCCGAGGCCGCCGACGATCGCCCCCGGCCACCCCGCCACCCGGTAGGCGCAGAAGATCGCCAACTGGGTCGAGGACGGGCCGGGCAGGAGCGAGCAGGCGGCGTTGGCGTCCTCGAATTCGTGGTGATCCATCCAGCCCTCGCGGTCGACGGCGAGCCTGCGCAGCAGGGCGATGTGGGCGGGCGGGCCGCCGAAGCCGGTGACGCCGATCCGGGTCCACTCGCGGGCGACGGTCGAGAGCGGCGCCTCGGCGGCGGCGCCGGTGGAATGCCTGCCGGTGGGGCCGGCGCCCGCCTCACTCATCCTCGAGCACCTCGTCGGAGAGCTCGCGCAACGCGGCGCGGGTCTGCCGCAGCACCTTGCGGCCCTCGGCGGTGATCTTGTAGACGCGCCGCGAATGCCCCTCCTCGACCACCGGGCGGGAGCTCAACAGCCCTTCGCTCTCCAGTCGGTGGAGGGTCGGGTAGAGCGTCCCCGGGCTGATGTCGTAGCCGTGATTGGCGAGCTCGCGCGACATCCAGGCGCCGTGGATCTCCTCCTCGGCGGCGTGGTGAAGGATGTGGAGCTGGACGGCGCCTCGAAGGAACTCGCGCATCGTCGTTATCGTAATCCGATATCGATTTCCGATATTGCCGACCTGTTAACGGTCCCGCGGCCCGCTCCTTAAACGCCCGCTGAGAGTGACATTTCGGCTACATCTGCTTCGCCGAAATCGGCGTACCATCTGTGACGTGAACCCCCTGCAGCGGTTCGAGTGGAAATGGGTCTGGGCCGTCCTCGGCGCCCTGGTCCTCCTGTTCGGCCTCGCGACGGTCGAACCGGAGACCGCCGAAGCGGTCAACTCGACGATCTGCATCGGCGCGATCGGCTGCGTCCTCTGGGGGATCTGGCAGCTGATGCAGCACGACCAGTAGCGGCGCCGCCCGCTCTCGCCGAGCTTTTAGGTTCCCTACAGCCCGGCTGAAGGATGCGGGGCTACCTTCGCCACATGTGCGGCGGCGACCATTACGAGCTCGTCCTCAGCGCGTTGGTCAGCGAGGCGAGCCGCCCCCAGGTCCGCGACCGAGGCGTCCGCCCGAGCATCCCCGTCGCGGCGACGACGACCGCCCGCGAAGGCGGCCCCGACCCGGAAAAGCCACGATCCCGACCGTCGCCTGTGGGGCATGGGGCGCTGCGACGTGGCTTTGAACAAGATCGACCTTCTCTACTTCGACGGTGACCGGACGCCGGATTGATCGGCCGCGGTACCGCCGGCTTTAGGAGTTGGATCATTTCTCCCAACCGGTCGCGGAGGCGGCGCGGCGCGGCGCATCGACCCGTGGAGGGTGGCGGGCGCGACCGGCGGAGCGCGACCGGGCCTGGAGGGTTGATTCCGGGGATGGGGGCGGCGCAAGCTGGCGCCCGGGGCCGGCGGCCGTCCGAGGTGCGCCCGGCCGTCCCGTCCACGGCCCTGGCAGGTTGTGGCCGTGGCCGGGACGGCCGGGTCCATGGGGAGTGGGGAGGGTTCGTGACGTGTGCCGGGGGACGTGCGGGTCGTGCCGGGGAGAAGCGCATGATCCGCCACGAAGGCGCAGGTCCGTGACGAAGGCCCATGGGACGTCACGGTCCTGCCCGTCTTCCCCGGGCGTGGGGGTCCTCCGTTCGCTGCTCCTACCGCAGACGCGTAGAAACAGCGAACGGAGGGATCGGGACCCGGATCCAGGTGACCGGACCCATGAGGACCCGTGACGAACCGGGCGGAAGGGTGACGGAAGCGTGGAGTCGTCCCGTCCGTCACGGTCCCTCCCCACTTCCACATCACCGCCCACGACGTCCGTGCACCTGTACCGCCCATAGGGGGCACAAGTGCACGGACGTCCCTCCCTCTGATGTGGACCCGTGACGCAACTCGGACGGCCGGCGCGGACCGCAGCCCCGCCGCTCCCGAGCCCGACACCGAGCCCTGGAATCAACCATCTAGATCACTGATTCCCAATCAGCCCGTTCAGTGGTCGTATGCGATCAGGCCGCGAAGGGGGCCGTCGAGACGGCCGGCCTCCCAGAGCCGCCAGTTGTGCCAGACGCAGGCCCCGAGCGCCAGCAGCCGCTGGGCGACC
>DASZUH010000061.1:0-9969 GCA_035547715.1 Solirubrobacterales bacterium | reverse complement strand
CCGCCAGGCTAGAACGGGATGTCGTCTTCCTGTGGACCGCCGCCGGTGGACACCGGGCCGAAGTCCGATTCGTCCGCCGGGACGTCGCCGGCCGGGGCGCCGTAGGACTGGTTCTGCCCGCCGCCGCCGTACCCCTGGTTGCCCTGGTTGCCGTAACCCTGGTTCCCCTGACCCTGGCCGCCGCCGTTGCCGTTCGGCGCGCCGCCGCCGTCGCGGGAGCCGAGGAACTGGACGCTGTTGGCGATGATCTGGACCGCCTGGCGTTTACCGCCGCCTTCCTTGGCTTCCCACTCGCGCCAGTCGAGCCGGCCCTCGACCGCCACCGGCCGGCCGCGCGAGAGGTAGTTCGCGCAGTTCTCGCCCTGGGCACCGAAGACGACGACATCGAAGTAATTGGGCTTGTCGACCCACTGGCCGCTCTGGTCTTTGCGCCGGCTGTTGACCGCGACCCGCATCTCGCAAACGGAGGTGCCGCCGCCGGTGCTGCGCAGTTCAGGATCCTTCGTCAGGTTCCCGGTGATGACCACCACGTTCACGTTCGAAGCTGCCAAGAGAGTTCACTCCTCTGAATTCGTTGTCTGACCTCCAGTCTAGGCCGGGGACCGGCTCGACTCTCCCCCCTGGAGACGGGCGTTTCGCGGAAAGAGCGGCGGGAAGGGCGCGGGGCGGCGGGAACTACTCGCCGGCCGGCTCGGCGGCGGGCTCGCGGTCCTCGCGCGGGCCGCGGTCACCACGGTCGCCGGGGCCACCGGTGCGCTCGCGCGGGCCGGGAGCGGCGACGGCGGGCGGCACGATCGTCGGCGTCTTCTCGTCGACTTTGAAGATCCGGAAGCGCAGGACGCCGTCGGCGATCTTCAGTTCGTGGTCGAGCGAGTCGAGCAGGTCGTTGGTGCCCTCGAAGCGGAACCAGCGGTAGTCGGCCTCGGTGCGGCGGTCGATCTCGTAGGCCATCTTGCGAAGGCCCCAGGTGTTCTCCTGTTTGATCGCACCGGCGGCCTCGATCTGCCCGCGCGCCTGCTGCGCCAGGGCATCCCTGGCGGGGGCGTCGAGCTGGGGATCCAGCATCAGGACAAGCTCATATTCGCGTGGAGCGGCCAAAGCGACGGCGCACTATAGCGAGGTCAGCGCGGCGCGAACTCCTCGCTACCGTCGCCAGGCGTGGATCGGGGCGCCGGCGCCGGTTCCGGAAGGGGTTCCGGCGCTGCTTTGGGGGCGGACGGTGCGATGTATCCGGGGGTCGGCGCAGGGAGAGATCCGGGCGCCGGCGGAGGGGTCGATTCGGCCGGTTCGGGGGCCGGTTCGGGAGGCGGTCGACGGGGACGGGGCGCGCGCCGGCGACGCGTCCCGGTGCCGATCTTCGCCGTCGCCGCCGGAGCATCCGGGACCCGTCGACGCGGGCTGACCTCGGGCTGTTCCTCGGGCTCCTCCTCCTCTTTCGCCTTCCTCTCGACGCCCCGCACCGGCCGCGCCCGCGGCAGCCCGACGTCGGCTCCGAGCGGCGGCGGCTCGGGCGCCCGCAGCAGGCCGGGCAGGAGGCGCAGGCCGAGCAGGGCGACGACGACGATCGCCGCCGCCCGCGCGACCCCGCGCCACCTGATCCGCACGCCCGTCACCCCTCCTCAAGGGACGGGCCGCGCCGATCTCTCCCCCGCCGGGCGGGCTCAGCCCCGCGCTGCGCGCGCTTTTTCGATGTCCGCCAGCTGGTCGTCGACCCAGTCGCCGGGGTTGCGACCGAAGACGATGTTCTTCAGGCCGCGCGACCACTCGGCCTTCTGCTCGGGTTCCATGGTCAGGGCGCGATAGATCGCGTCGGCCTGCTCCTGGATGTCGAACGGGTTGACCGAGAGGACGAAGTCCCAGAGCTCCGCGTGCGAGCCGGTGTTCTCGGAGAGCATCAGCACGCCGTCGCGGGTGTTCACCGCGGGCGCCTCCTTGGCGACCAGGTTCATCCCGTCGAAGATCGCGTTGACCATCAGCAGGTCGTAGTGCTTGTAGCGGGCCACGGCGTCGTGGAAGTTCTCGTAGATGCGCAGGTCGATCGGCATCCAGTCGGTCGTCCCGTGGCGGTGGTTGACGACGGCGACCAGGGCTTCGATCCGCTCGCGGTACTCGGCGTACTCGGGCACGTCCTGGCGCGAGGGCTGCAGGTGGGCGATGAAGGTGACCTGTTCGCGGAACTCGGGGTGTTGCGTGAGGAAGGTGTCGAATGCCGTGAACCCGCGGAGCACGTTCTTCGACAGGTCGGCCCGGTCGACGCGGATGATCAGGTAGCGCCGCCGCCGCTCCAACACCTCGCGCTCCGCCTCGGCGACCTCGGCCGACTCCGCCGCCCGCCGCAGCCGCTCCGCGTCGATCCCCAGCGGATACGCCCGCGCCAGGGTCGTGTGGTCCTTGTAGGTCACCTCGGCGTTGACGTAGTCGACCTCCGCGCCGTCGAGCAGTTCGTCGCAGCAGCGCAGGAAGTTGATGCAGTAGGCGTGGGTGTGGAAGCCGATGATGTCGTTGGCCAGCATCCCGTCGTAGATCGCTTCGCGGATCCGCCGCGGCAGCACGCGCCAGCTGTCGGGCTGCGACCAGGGGATGTGGACGAAGTGGTGCAGGAAGGCGTCCGGGCGGCCCGCGCGGATGTGCCCGGGCGCCGTGTAGAGGTGGTAGTCGTGGAGCATCACCAGCGGCGATTCCTGGCCCTCGATCTGCCCCACGACCGCCTCGGCGATGTCGCGATTCACCTGCTGGTAGCCGTAATCCCAGGCGTCGAGCTCCTCCTGGCGGATGTCCGGCGCGTTGGAGAGGTCCCAGAGGTAGTGCTGGATGAACCAGAGGATCGGGTTGGCGATCACGTTGTAGAAGCGGTCGTAGGCGCGCAGGTCGGAGCCCACCATCAGCACCCGGTAGTCGATCCCGTCGATCTCGAGCGAGACCGGCCCGCCCGCCTCTTCGGAGGCGAGGATGTCCTCTTCGCTCATCGCCGAGGCGATCCAGAGCGCGTCGCGGTGGGAGACCAGGCCGGAGAGCGCCGTGACCAGCCCGCCGCCGCCGCGGCGCACGGTGCGGTTGCCCTCGTCGTCGCGCACGAACTGCGCGGGCCCCCGGTTGGAGACGATGATCAGGGGGGCCGCGTCGCTCATCCGTGGCAAAGGTTACGTGAGCGGTGCGGGCCTTCGGTCAGGTGCCGAGGCGGTTCAGCAGGTCGAGCCAGTCGCGCAGCAGCCGCGGCGAGAGGAACTGGCGCCGCGCGTACTCCTTGCCCTCGCGGCCGAGCGTTTTGCCGAGCCCCGGGTCCTGGAGGATCTCGAGGCTGCGGCGGGCGCAGTCCTCGGGCGAGTTGACGAGGAAGCCGGAGATGCCGTCCTCGATCTGCAGCGGGATGCCGCCGACGTTGCCGCCGATCGTCGGCCGGCCCTTCCAGAGCGCCTCGGTGACGGTCAGCCCGAAGCCCTCGCGGATCGACTTCTGCAGGCAGACGTCGGACTGCGACTGGAAGGCGTTGACCTCGATCGCGCCGACGTTGTTGAGGTTGGAGAGGATCTTGATGTCGGGGTCGTTGTCGGCGTATTCGTACGTTTTCTGGAAGTACTCGCGGCCCTCGGGATCGTCGGTCGCCATCGAGCCGACCATCGCCAGCTGCGCGTCGGGCACCTGCTCGGTGACCTGGCGGTAGGCGTCGATCACGCCGATCGGGTCCTTCCAGGGGTCGAAGCGGCTGACCTGGGTGAGCAGCGGCCGCGCCGGGTCGATGCCGAACTGCTGGCAGATGAAGGCGGCGTCTTCGCGCGAGAAGGCCATGTTCTTCGGCGAGAGCGGGTCGATCGCCGGGGGGATGATGTTGACCGCCTCGCGGTGCGCGCCCATCGCCTTGGGCACGTACTGCTCCATGTGCCAGACCGAGGCGTCGTACTCTTCGATCAGCGGCAGCAGGCGGGCGATCGGCGCCGGGTTCGGCGTCGAGAGGTCGATGTGGCAGCGCCAGATCCACCTGCGGCCCTTGGCCGCGGCGCCGCGGCGCAACCCGATCGGCTGCGGGTCGTGGACGATCACCGCGTCCCACTCGCCTTCCAGCCCGTCGGCGTTGATCGCGTTGATCTCGTCGAAGACCGCCCACTGCTCGTCGGAGAGCGTCTCCGGCGCCCCCTGCAGCGAGTTGTGGAGGAGCTTGGTCGCTTCGAAGAACTCCTCTTTGCCGAAGATCACGTGCCAGTGCGCGTCGATGCCGACGTCGCGCATCAGCGGCACGATCGTGTAGAGGATCTCCGACACGCCGCCGCCGAACGCCGTGGCCGAGACGTGGAGGACGCGTTTGCCTTTCAGGGGGCCGGCGAGCTCGACGATCCGGTCGGTCGTATCGCGCCCGACGATGCTCGCGTAATCGGCGAGTGACTTCTGACCGAGTGCGACTTCCTGGAGCAAGAGCCGAGTTCTACACGTCTCGGCGGCGCGTTTCTATTCGACCTTGTCGGGACGCTTGCCGAGCGTCACCGTGACCTGCTTGCGCTTGTTGTCGCGCAGGATCGTCACGTCGATCTTTTCGCCCGGCAGCTTCTCCGCCACCAGCCGTGCCAGGTCATCGGGCTGGACCACCTTGTGGCCGTCGACTTCGACGATCACGTCGCCGCCGGTTTCGTATTCGGCCGCCTGGAAGCGGATTTCCCCGGTCGCGCCCTTGAGGCCCGCCTTCGCCGCCGGGCCGCCGGGGACGACGTTGGCGATCAGCGCGCCGAATTCGGTGTCGAGCCCCAGCTTCTGCGCCAGCTGCGGGTAGATCGGCTGGCTGGAGACGCCGATGTAGGCGTATTCGGCGTGGCCCTTTTCACGCAGTTGTTCGACCGAGCGCTCGATCGCCGAGACCGGCACCGCGAAGCCGACCCCGTCGTTGGCGCCCGAGTTGGTCTCGATCTGCTGGTTGATCCCGACCACCTTGGCTTCTTCTTCGAGCAGCGGTCCGCCCGAGTTGCCGGGGTTGATCGAGGCGTCGGTCTGGATCGCGCCCTCGATCTCGAACTGGGTCAGCGATTTCACCGCCCGGTCGGTCGCCGAGACGACGCCGACCGAGAGCGAGCGCTGCTCGCCGAAGGGGCTGCCGATCGCCGCCACCGGCTCGCCGACTTCGAGTTCGGCGTCGTCGCCGAGCGCGAGCGGGTGGAGCGGGAAGCCTTCCGGTTCGACCTTCAGCAGGGCGACGTCGGCGAACGGGTCGAAGCCGACGATTTCGGCTTCGAGGACGTTGCGGTTCTCGAATTCGACGAAGACTTCGCCGGCGGGCACGCGGGTGCCGCCCGATTCGTCAGTGACGACGTGGGCGTTGGTGACGATTTCGCCGTTGCCGGCGAGGACGAAGCCGGAGCCCTCGGCGCCGCCCGCCGCGCCGCCGAAGACCGAGCGGATCGTGACCACGCCGGGGGCCGCCTCGCGGTAGACCTGGGCCGCGTCGAAGCCGGGCGAGGCGGTCTCGATCGCCAGTTCGGAGGGGACCGGGGGCGGCGCCTCGCCTTCGGCTTCCGCTTCGACTTCGGCGGTCGTCGCGCCCGCTTCGGCTTCGCCCGCCTCGGTCGTCTTGCCCTTGAAGATGACGGTCGCGGTGCCGCTGCCGCAGCCGGCGAGGAGGGCGACGGCGAGCGTCGCCGCCAGCGCCAGGAGCGCCGCGGGCAGGAGTCGGCGGGAGCTCAAGGCGTGACCTTGGCGAGCGGCCGCGCCGGTGCCGGTTCGGCCGCGCGGCCGGGCGGCAGCTCGAGGGTGAAGGCGGTGAAGCGGCGGCTCGAGCTGATCGTGATCCGGCCGTTCATCCGCTGGGCGAGCTCGGTGGCGATCGCCAGGCCGAGGCCCGACCCGCCCGAGGAGTCGCCGGTGTAGAAGCGCTCGAAGATGCGGCCCTGTACCCGCTGCGGGATGCCCTGACCCTGATCGGAGACGATCAGCTCGGCGCGGCGGCTGGGGGATCGGTTGACGGTCACGGCTACCTCGGTGCCCTCGGGAGTGTGGGTGAGGGCGTTGTCAAGGAGGATACGAATGATCTGCCTGACCCGTTCACGGTCGGCCGTCGCGATCACCGGCCGTTCGGCGGTGCGCAGGTGCAACCGCGACCCGTGGGCCTCGGCGCGGGGGCCGAACTCGCGCGCCGCCTCGCGCGCCAGCTCGCCCAGGTCGACCCCGCCGGGCGTCATCACCATCGCCCCGGCGTCGAGCTGGGAGAGGTCGAGCAGGTCGCGCGTCAGCTTCGTCAGCCGCTCGATCTGGCCGCGCATCGTGCGCACGAACTCTTCCCGCTCGGCCGGGCTCAGGTCGTCCTCCTCTTCGAGCAGCTCGACGAAGCCGCCGAGGCTGAAGATCGGCGTGCGCAGCTCGTGCGAGGCGTTGGCGATGAACTGTTTGCGGGCCGAGTCGAGCTCGGCGAGGCGCCGCTGCATCTCGTTGAAGGTGCGCGCCAGCGGGGCGAGCTGGCCGACCGAGGCGACCGGGATCGTCGTCTCGAAGTTGCCGTCGGCGACCTTGCGGGCCGCCGCCTGCAGCCGCCGCACGTTGCCCGCGGCGATGCTCGCGTAGTAGATGCCGATGATCAGCGCCAGGCCCGCGGCGATCAGCCCGCCGACGATGATCTCCCGCTTGACGCCGCCGTCGCCGGCCCCCGCCCCGGCGATCCAGACGACATATATGTAGACGACGGCGACGGTGCCGAGGCAGATCCCGACCGCGGTGAGGGCGATGCGTCCGCCGAAGCGGGTCGGTCGCAGCCGTCGTCGCATCTACTCGACGAAGCGGTAGCCGACGCCGCGCACGGTGAAGAGGAACTCGGGCTCCTTCGGGTCGCGCTCGATCTTCTCGCGCAGGTGGCGGATGTGGACGTCGACGGTGCGCGGGTCGCGGTACTCGGAGTCGCCCCAGACGTGCTCGAGCAGCGTCTCGCGGGTGAGCACGCGACCGGGCGACCGGGCGAGCGCGCCGAGGATCTCGAACTCGACGTAGGTGACGCGGATCTCCTCGGTCGCCAGTGTCACCTGGCGGCGGTCGAAGTCGATCGTCAGGTCGCCCTGGAGGATCGGCCCGTCCGTGCCCTGGTCGACCGGCGGGGCGATCATCCGCGAGCGGCGCAGCGCCGCTTTGACGCGGCTGCGGAACTCGCGCATCGAGAAGGGCTTGGTGATGTAGTCGTCGGCGCCGACCTCGAGCCCGGCGACCTTGTCGGACTCCGAGCCCTTCGCGGTCAGCATGATGATCGGCACCTGGCTGCGCTGGCGCAGCTCGCGGCAGACCTCGACCCCGTCGCGGCGCGGCAGCATCAGGTCGAGGACGACGAGGTCGAAGCGGCCTTCGTCGAAGCGCTGCAGGGCCTCGTTGCCGTCCAGCGCCGAGGTGACGTGGTAGCCCTCCTTGCGCAGGGGATAGCTGAGCAACGTCTGAATCGACTGCTCGTCGTCGACGAGAAGGATGCGGGCGGACCCATTTGCCACAGAAGAAGGGTAATCCGTGGGCTACCGCGAACGTACCGGGAGTCCCTTGAGCCAGCGGACGCACGTCCAGACGAAAGCTTGGACACATGTGCGACTACCCGAAACTAAGGATAAGATTGGGCAAGCCGATAATGAACTCGATGAAGGCAACGGAACTGAAGAACCTCGTGGAATCCGGCAGCTACAAGCCGGATCCGTCCCGCGTCGCGAACGCGATGCTGCGCCGGCGGGGCGTGCGCGAGCTCCTCACCGGGGCCTACGCGGGCTCAGCTGATCGAAGCCACGCGGCGGCAGCGCTTCGCCACCGCGCCGCCTGATCTCGGCGCGCGGTCCCGCGGCTCCCGCGGGCTCGACCTTCCCGACGATGCGGAGCGGCACGCCGAGCGCGGCGAGCGCCTCGCGGGCGGCGGGGACGGCGTCGGGCGGGAGCGCGGCGAAGAGCTCGTAGTCCTCGCCGCCGGAGACGGCGAGCTCGAGCGGGTCGCGGCCGGCGGCGGCGGCGACCGCGGCGACGCCGGGGGCGATCGGCAGGTCCTCGGCGTCGATCGCGAGGAGCGCGCCGCTCGCCGCGGCGACGTGTCCCGCGTCGCCCGCGAGCCCGTCGGAGACGTCGATCATCGCCGTGGCGCCGGCGTCGGCGAGGGCGCGCCCGGCGGCGAGGAGCGGGGTGGGGTCGAGCTGACGGCGGCGTAGCGCGTCGGCGTCGGTGCTCGCCCTCGCCCCGACCGCGGTCGCCGCGAGCTCCGGGTCGTCGAGGAGCAGCAGGCCCGCCGCGGCGCCGCCGAGCTCGCCGGTGACGACGAGGAGGTCGCCCTCGCGGGCACCGCCGCGGGTGACGAAGTCCTCGGCGCGGGCGGCGTGGCCGACCACGGTGACGGCCAGGGTCAGGACCGGGGCACGGGTCAGGTCGCCGCCGGCGATCGCCGTCCCGGTCTCGCCCGCGACCGCCGCCATCCCCTCGCCGAGCTCGAGCAGCTCGGCCTCCTCCATCCCCTCCGGCACGCCCAGCACCACGTAGGCCTCGCCCGCCTCGGCGCCCATCGCCGCCAGGTCGGAGAGCGCGGTGGAGAGCGCCTTGCGGCCGATCAGGCGCAGGGACGCGTCCGCGCGGCGGAAGTGGACGTCCTCGACCAGGGCGTCGACCGAGGTCGCCAGCGCGCCGTCCGGCACGGTGATCGCGGCGTCGTCGCCGCTGCCGAGCCGGAGGCGCGAACCGGTCGTCGGCAACCGCTCGCGAAGCAGCGCCAGCAGCTCGAACTCGCCCATCCGGCGACTATCCCAGAACCCGGCCCGAGCGCCTGCCTCAGGATCGATCTCTATGGTGCCGGGGAGTGGCGCGAAAGCAACCACTCCTGCACCGGCTCGGGGACGCGGGGGCGCAATTCGGGACCAAACCTCCCCGCAGCAAGGGCGTGCGCCTGGCGCTGCAGGTCGGCCTCGCGGTAATCATCTTCGGCTTCCTCGTCCTCACGGTCATCAACGACTGGTCGGACATCAAGAGCGAAGGGGTCCATTTCCACGTCCTCTGGCTGATTCCGGCGCTGATCATCCTGCCGCTCTACTTCGTCCTCTCGGCCTACGGCTGGGACCTGACGCTGCGCAGCCTCGGCTACCGGATCGGCTTCGGCCGCGCCCAGGTCGCCTGGGGGCAGCCGCTGCTGGCGCGCTACGTGCCGGGGAGCATCCTCTACGTGCTCGGGCGGGTGCTGCTGTCGGAGCGGGCGGGGGTGCCGCGGCGCATCTCGGTCGCCTCGATCGTCTACGAACAGGCGATCTCGGCCACCTCGGCGATCGTCGTTGCGGCCTACTTCATCATCAAGCACCCCGACCTGCAGGGGGACCCGATCCGCTGGGCGGTGCTGCTGCTGATCCCGGCCGCGATCATCATCCTCAGCCCGCAGGTCTTCCGGCCGCTCTCCAACAAGGCGCTGGCCGCGTTCGGCCGCGACCCGCTGCCGGTGGTGATCCCGCTGCGCGAGGTGATCGCGCTGATCATCTACTACTCGCTGGTCTGGGTGGTGGTCGCGTTCGGCATCTACAGCGTCGCCCGCTCGGTGACCCACATCCCCTACAGCGACATCCTCCTGGTCGGCTCGGCGCAGGCGATCGGTTACTTCGCCGCGCTGGTGACGCTGGTCGCGCCGGCCGGCCTCGGCGTCCGTGACGCCGCCTTCGCCTGGGCGGTCAAGGCGGCGCTGCCGAGCCGCAGCTTCGCCGTCGGCTCGCTGATCTCGATCGCCGTCCGCGGCGTGATGACGGTCGGCGAATTGATCTACGTCGGCGGCGTCACCATCCTCGGCCGCCGCAAAGGCTGGGCGATCCACACCGGCATCCTCCATCCCTCGCCCGAGGAGGAAGAGGCGAGCACCGAGGAAACCCGCGCCCACACCCCCGAAATCCTCTAGCGGTTGGGCGGCCGGGGGGCGGGCGTCGGCCGTCCGAGTTGCGTCTGGCGGGCCTGACGTGCTTCGCGGGCGCTCCGGCCGTCCGCGGCGCCCGTCCGAGGGGCGTCCCGGGCGTGGGGGGG
>DASZUH010000060.1:0-7246 GCA_035547715.1 Solirubrobacterales bacterium | reverse complement strand
CGCGCCGCCAAGGCCGAGCTCGACCCCGCCGCGATCCTGAATCCCGGGGTCTTGCTCGACCCGTAGGCGGGTCGATGCGGCCCCTGGGGCGTCGCAAGCTGTCGCGCGGGGGCGGCGGCCCGGGGGTGGCGCCCGGGGTTGGCGGCCGTCCGAGGTGCGCCCGGCCGTCCCGTCCACGGCCCGGGCAGGCTGTGGCCGTGGCCGGGACGGCCGGGTCCATGGGGAGAGGTCACAGGGCCGGGAGGAACTCCACGCTCCCATCACGCTTTGGCCCGGTTCGTCACGGTTCCTCCCGACTTCCCGGGCCCCGGCCGTCAACCCGTCGCCTTTGGTCGCCCTCTGGGCTACCAAAGGCGACGGGTACATCCCGGGCCCCGGCGAAGGTGACGGAACCCATGGGGATCCGTGACGAACCGCCTGTCGGCCGAGGGCCTCGGACCCCGACCGCCAGCCCGGGAGAGCGTGGCGGTGCGGTCGCCGTCACGAAGACGCCCGGAACGTCACGGTCCGTCCCGTCTTCCTCATACGTCCGAGGTCCCACGAACCGCGCCCTAACCCCGCCCGAACGCCGTCGCGCTGACGTGATGGCTAGCCTGTCCACGGTGACGGGGAACGAGCGGCTCCATGACACCTTCGTGCGGCTCTGCGAGATCCGCTCGCCGACCGGTGAGGAGCGGGAGGTGGCCGACACCTTGGCGGCCGAACTGCGGGCGCTCGGGCTCGAGGTCGAGGAGGACGACGCGGCCGGGCCGGCGGAAGCGGGGGCGGGCAACCTGCTGGCGCGGGTAGCCGGCGAGCGCGACGAGTACGTCATGTTCTGCGCGCACATGGACACGGTCCCGCATCAGGGTCGCATCGAGGTCGTCGACGACGAAGGGGTCTTTCGCAGCGCCGGCGACACGATCCTCGGCGCCGACAACAAGGCGGCGGTCGCGGTCTTCATGGAGCTCGTCCGGCGCGGGGTGGAGAAGACCCCGCCGGTCGGGATCGAGCTCCTCCTGACGGTCGCCGAGGAGCAGGGCCTGCGCGGCGCCAAGGCCTTCGACATCGGGAAGCTGCGGGCGCCGATCGGCTACGTGCTCGACCACGCCGGCCCGGTCGGCGAGGTGATCACGGCGACGCCGACGCAGATGAAGATCCTTGCCGACTTCGTCGGGGTCGAGGCGCACGCCGGGGTGCGGCCCGAGGACGGCTCGAGCGCGATCGAGGCCGCCGCGGCGGCGATCGGGCGGATGAGCCTCGGCCGGCTCGACGAGGGCACGACGGCGAACGTCGGGATCATCGAGGGCGGCACCTCGGGCAACGTCGTCCCCGGCCACTGTGGGATCCACGCCGAGGCGCGTAGCCTCGACGCCGCGCGGGCCGCCGCGGTCGCCGGCGCGATCTCCGACGCCTGCGCCTGGGGCGCGAGCGAGTTCGGTTGCGACGTCGACGTGCGGGTCGAGGAGCTCTTCCGCGGCTACAAGGTCCCCTCCAACTCGACCGCCCTCGGCCTCGCCGAGGAGAGCCTGCGCGCGGCCGGGGTCGAGCCGCGGCGCGAATCGATCGGCGGCGGCAGCGACGCCAACGTCTTCCGCCTCGCCGGCTTCGACAGCGTCCTCCTCGCCAACGGCCCCGACGCCGTCCACACCGCCGCCGAGCACATCGCCGCCCGGGACCTCGACAAGATGCTCGAGGTCTGCGAGGGCATCCTGGCGCGAGCGTGAGCGTGGGGCGCGCGTGAGCGGCCGCCTCGACCTGCGCCGCGGCATCGTCGTCTCCGAGTCCCCGCTGGTCGTCGAATGCGACGGCAAGCGCCGACCCGCCTGGGCCAACCAGGTGCTCCTGGGCCCGATGCGCGAGGGCGACGAGGTCGTCGTCAACGCGGCCGCGCTCGACCTGGGGCTCGGGTCCGGCGGCTTCGACGTCGTCCACGTGAACCTCACGCGCGGCCTCGGCGGTGGGGTGGAGGGCGATGCGCACGTGATGAAGCTGAACTACACGTCGCTGCAGCATCCGGTGGACCCGGTCGAGGGCACGGCCGCCGGCGAGCGCAGGCAGGTCCCGGTCGCGGTCCTGCCGCTGCACGGTCATCTGGCGCCGGCGGCGTGGGCCGCCGCGCAGGCACGGCCGGGGATCCGCGTCGGCTACGTGCAGACCGCCGGCGGCGCGCTCCCCGGCTCGCTGTCCCGGGACGTCGCCGCGCTGCGCGAGCGCGGCCTCCTCTGTGGCCACGTCACCGCGGCGCCGTCCTACGGCGGCGAGCACGAGGCGCTGAGCACGGTCGGCGCGCTCGACGCCGCGGCCCGGGCCCTCGACTGGGACGCCGTCCTGGTCGGGCCCGGCCCCGGCATCATCGGCTCCGACACCGAGCTCGGCCACGGCGGCATGGCGGCCCTCG
The DNA here is from genome assembly GCA_035547715.1 of Solirubrobacterales bacterium. Classification (GTDB taxonomy): domain Bacteria; phylum Actinomycetota; class Thermoleophilia; order Solirubrobacterales; family 70-9; genus VAYN01. Next base: position 4,866 of record DASZUH010000060.1, on the reverse strand, counting down.
ACAACGCCCACGCCTCGCTGTCGCTCGGCCTGCCGACGATCGTCAGCCCGCGCCTGTCCTCCGCCGACCCCCGCGAGCGCCACCGCGGCCTGAGCCACCACACCGCCACCGTGCTCGACCTGCTCCTGGCCCCGGTCGTCGTCGCGATCCCCGCGGGCGCTCCCAGCCACGAGATCCCGGACCGCCACGTCGTGAAAACCGTGCGCGTCGACCTCGACGGCTACGCGGCCGCAGGGCTCCCGACGAGCACCATGGGGCGCCCGCTCTCCGAGGACCCGACCTTCTTCGAAGCTCCGCTGGCGGCCGGAACCCTGATCGCGTCGCCGTCGAGCAAGGTCCCTTGCGCCTAAAGGTTTCCCAAAGACCGAACCGAACATCCCGCCATGGCCATCGCCGTCAAACCCGACTCGCCGGCCGCGCCCGCGGACGATGGCGCCGACGCGCGCTTCCGCTCGCTCACCCTCGACTTCCTCAGCTACCTGGAGCTCGAGCGGGGGCTCTCGCGCAACACGCTGAACGCCTACCGCACCGATCTCCTGCAGTACGGCGAGTACCTCTCCGCGCATAAGCTCGACGCGCTGCAGGTGCGGCCCGCCGAAGTGGGCGAGTTCCTCGCCGAGCTGGCGACCGGCGGGCCGGAGAGGCCGCCCGTCTCCTCGGCGACGATCCACCGCAAGGCCGCCTGCCTGCGCTCCTTCTACAAGCACCTGCGCCGCGACGAGCTGATCGGCGACGACCCGACCGCCGGCCTGACCGCACCGCGTCGCTCGAAGAAGCTGCCGCACGTCCTCAACTACGCCGAGGTGCAGAAGCTGCTGGCGGCGCCCGCGGGGGCCGAGCCGACCGCGCTCCGCGACCGGGCGCTGCTCGAGGTCATGTACGCGTGCGGGCTGCGCGCCTCGGAGGTGATCGGCCTCGAGATGGCCGACGTCGACCTCCACGAGGGCTTCGTCCGGGCGCGCGGCAAGGGGTCGAAGGAACGGCTCGTGCCGATCGGCCGGCAGGCGATCATGGCGATCCGCGCCTACCTCCGCGGCGGCCGTCCCGAGCTCCTGCACGGGCGCGAAGAGCCGCGCCTCTTCCTCAACTTCCGCGGCGGGCCGCTGACCCGCCAGGGCCTCTACAAGATCGTCCAGCGCCACGCGCGCGCGGCGGGGCTCGACGGCAAGATGTCCCCGCACACCTTGCGCCACAGTTTCGCCACGCATCTGCTCTCGAACGGTTGCGATCTGCGCGCCGTGCAGGAGATGCTCGGCCACGCCGACATCGCCACGACCCAGATGTACACGCACCTCTCGGGCGAGCGGCTGAAGCAGGTCTACTACGAGGCGCACCCGCGCGCCAAGGACGAATAGCCGCGGTCGGGTAGAACTCCGGGGATGCCGGAGCTGCCCGAGGTCGAGACCGTCGCCCGTCAGTTGGAGCCGGAGCTCGAAGGTCACACGATCGAGAAGCTCGAAGTCCGCGACCCGCGCTGGTCGCGGCCGGTGCGTCCGGCGACGCTCGGCAAGAAGGTCTCGGGACGAACCATCCGGGGGCTCGGGCGCCGCGGCAAGTACCTGCTGCTGCGCCTGGACGGCGACCAGACCCTGGTGATGCACCTGCGGATGACCGGCAACCTGGTGCTGGTCGAGCCGGAGGGGGAGATCATCGACCCGTCCGAGGGTCGCATCCTCTACCAGGGGGAGCGCACCACCGAGGAAAAGCACCTGCGCGCCCGCTTCGTGCTCGACGACGGGCGCGAGGTCTGGTTCACCGACCCACGCCGCTTCGGCGAGGCCTTCCTGATCGACGACAAGAAGCTGCCGGAGCGCTTCTCCCGCCTCGGCGTCGAGCCGCTCTCGCCCGAGTTCACGGCGGCGAAGCTGGGGGAGATCGCGGCGGGCAGGACGGCGCCGCTGAAGTCGTTCCTGCTCGACCAGTCGGGGATCGCGGGCATCGGGAACATCTACGCCGACGAGGCGCTCTACCGCGCGCGCCTGCATCCGCTCTCGCCCGCGGGTTCGATGAAACCGGAGCACTGGGTGGCGCTGCGCGACGGCATCGTCGCCGCGCTGGAGGCCGGGATCGACGCCGGCGGCTCCTCGATCGACGACTACCGCGACGGGCGCGGCAACAAAGGCACGATGCAGGAGCGCTTCCTGGTCCACCGGCGCGAGGGCGAGCCCTGTCCGGGCGACGACTGCGACGGGGTGGTCGAGCGGATCGTCGTCTCCGGACGGTCGACGTACTTCTGCCCGAGCTGCCAGGTGAGACTGCGCCGACGACCGAAACGGCGGAAAGCGAAACGCTGAAGTTCCGTCCGGTCCGTCCCGCATCCTTGTCTCAATGGCGGGATCTACGGTCAAGACGGAGGCTGTCGTGCTCAGGTCGATCCGATACGGGGAGGCCGATCGGATCCTGCACCTCTACTCGCCGACGCTGGGCCGCTTCGGGGCGATCGCCAAGGGCGCCCGCAAGCCGAAATCCCGCTTCGGCGGCCGGCTCGAGCCGTTCTTCCGCCTCGACCTCGTCCTCCACGAAGGCCGCAGCGACCTGCTGACGGTCACCGGCGCCACCACGGTCGACGGCTTCCCCCGCCTGCGCTCGAACGGCGCCGCGATCACCGCCGGCGCCCGCGCCTGCGACGGGGTGCTGCGACTCCTCGACGCCGCCGAGCCCAACCTCCCCGCCTACAACCTGCTCTGCCGCTACCTCGCGCTGCTCGACGAACCGGGCCGGCCGCGCGCGATCAGCCACGAAGTGGCGCTCTCGTTCCGGCTCAAGCTCGCCCTGGTCGCCGGCTTCGCCCCCGAACTCGCCTCCTGCGCCAACTGCGGCGAGACCGACCACCTGGCGGGCTTCTCCGGCGCCGCGGGCGGCGTCGTCTGCGTCAGCTGCGAGGCGGGCGGCTTCCCGCTGACCGAGGAAGCCCATCGCTTCATGGTCGACGCGCTCGCCAGGCCGCTGATCGAGGCGCCCACGGCCGAACCGCCGGCCCTGCGCCAGGTCGAACGCGCCGTCGGCGAGACGCTCGAGCACCACGCCCACGTCCAGCTCCGGGCGGCGGCTTGAGGAGGGGACTCCCGACGGCCCCTAAGATCGAAACGATGCCGGCCACCACCCTCGCATTCGAGGATCGCGTCCGCGGTTGGGAGGAGGAGTTCCTCTCCAGGCACGCGACCCGTTCCTACCCGGCCGAGCGCGCCACGCCCGAGCCCGACAGTCCGCTGCGCACGCCCTTCCAGCGCGACCGCGACCGGATCGTCCACTCGAAGTCCTTCCGCCGGCTGAAGAGCAAGACCCAGGTCTTCGTCGCCCCCGAAGGCGACCACTACCGGACCCGCCTCAGCCACACGCTCGAGGCCTGCGGCATCGCCCGCACCGTCGCCCGCGCGCTGGGGCTGAACGAGGACCTGACCGAGGCGATCGGGCTCGGCCACGACCTCGGCCACCCGCCCTTCGGCCACGCGGGCGAGGAAACGCTCGACCGGTGTTTGAAGGAGCGCGCCGGGCGCGGCTTCAGGCACAACGAGCACTCGCTGCGGGTGGTCGAGGTGCTCGAGCGCGAGGGCGTCGGCCTCAACCTCACGGCGCCGGTCCGCGACGGGATCGTCCACCACACCGGCCCGGTCAAGCCGGCCACGCTGGAGGGACGGATCGTCCGCCTCGTCGACCGCGTCGCCTACATCAACCACGACATCGACGACGCGCTGCGCGCCGGGATCCTCCACCAGGGCGATCTGCCCGCGGCGGAGATCGAGCTGCTCGGCCCGACCGGCTCGATCCGCATCGACACGCTGGTCTCCGACATCGTCGAGAACTCGCGCGGGGTCGCCGACATCCGCCAGTCCGAGGAGGTCGGGATGGCGATGCTGCGGCTGCGCAGGTTCATGTTCGACCGGGTCTATCTGGGGGCGACCGCGCGCAGCGAGCACGCCCGCGTCGAGCGCACGATGACCGGCCTCTTCGAGCACTACCTGGCCAACCCGGAGATCATCCCGGCGCTCGACCCGGGCGCCGACGACGTCCAGCGGGTCACCGACTACATCGCCGGGATGACCGACCGCTACTGCATCGCCCGCTTCACCGACCTGGCGATCCCCGAGGCGGCGCGCTTCTAGTGGCGCGCATCTCCTCCGACAGCATCAACGCGGTGCGCGATGCGGCCAACATGGCCGAGGTGGTCGGCCAGTACACCGACCTCAAACAGGCGGGCGCGCAGATGATGGGCCTCTGCCCGTTCCACGAAGAGCGCTCGCCGTCCTTCTCGGTCGACCCGCACGACAAGCTCTACCACTGCTTCGGCTGCGGCGTCGCCGGGGACGTCTTCGGCTTCGTGATGGAGAAGGAGGGGCTCGGCTTCTCCGAGGCGGTGGAAGCGCTCGCCGACCGCTACGGAGTCGAGCTGCAGCGCGAGCAGGAGGACCCGCGGGCGGAGGCCCGTCGCCAGGCCCGGCAACGCCTCCAGCAACTGCTCGAGCGCGCCGCCGCCTACTACTCGAACTACCTCTGGGAGTCGAAGGAGGCGGGGAAGGCGCGCGAGTACCTCGCCGGGCGCGGCCTCGCCGAGGAGACGCTGCGGAACTTCGGCGTCGGCTTCGCGCCGAGCGCCTGGGACAAGATCCTCGTCGCCGGCCAGCGGGCGGGCTTCACGGTGCCGGAGATGCACTCGGTCGGCCTCGTCCAGAAGAGCGAACGGGGGGGCGAGTACGACCGCTTCCGGGCGCGGATCATGTTCCCGATCCGCGACGCCCGCGGGCGCACGCTGGGCTTCGGCGGGCGGGCGACCCGCGACGACCAGAAGCCGAAGTACGTCAACACGGCGGAGACCGACTTCTTCCACAAGTCGGAGATCCTCTACGGGCTCGACCGCGCGCGGCCGGC
>DASZUH010000059.1:0-4135 GCA_035547715.1 Solirubrobacterales bacterium | reverse complement strand
GGGGCGTGGGTGAGGAGGTGGGCGAGGTCGACGCCGATGCCGCCGGCGCCGACGATCGCGACCGACCGGGCGTCGCCGAGGCCCGCCTCGAAGGCGGTGGCGTAGTCGACGACGTGGGGGAGGGTCGAGCCGGGGATGTCGACGGCGCGCGGGTGGACGCCGGTGGCGAGGACGACGCCGGCGCACCCGGCGATCAGGTCGGCCTCGTCCTCGCCCACCTCGCGGCCGAGGTGGACGTGAACGCCGAGCCGCCGCAGCTCGGACTCGAAGTACTCGATCGTCGCCCCGTAGTCCTCCTTGCCGGGGACCATCCGCGCCCAGCGAAACTGGCCGCCGAGCTCCTCGCGCGCCTCGTGGAGGTGGACCTCGCCGCCGAGCGTCGCCAGCGCCCGCGCCGCCTCCAGCCCCGCGGGGCCGCCTCCGATCACGACGAACCTCCCGCCGGTGCCCTTCGGCGGGAAATCGACCTCATAACCCGAGCGCGGGTTGACGAGGCACGACACGTGCCCGCCGACCAGCGAGCGATCGATGCAGGCCTGGTCGCAGGAGATGCAGACGTTGATCGCGCCCCCGCTCCGTCCCTTCGCGACGATCCGCGGATCGGCCAGGAACGGCCGTGACATCGACACCAGGTCGACGCCCCCCGCGGCGAGCACCGCCTCCGCCTCCTCGAGCCCGTTCACCCGATTGCCGGCGATCACCGGCACCGCCGCCGTGGCCGCCGGGCGGGTGGCGGCGACGGCGATCGCCGCCTTCAACGATTCCGCCCACGGCAGGAAGGCCCCGGCCGGCACCGCCCCCTGCACCGTCGGCACCGCCGATTCGTGCCAGCCGACGCCGACGTTCAGCGCGTCGACCCCCGCCGCGACGAGCGCCCGCGCGAACTCTTCGACCTCCTCCCAGGGCCGCGACTCGGGCATCAGCTCCGCGCCGGTCATCCGGAACAGCACCGGGAACCCCGCCCCGACCGCCTCGCGGATCGCCGACGCGACCTCGATCCCGAAGCGCATCCGCCGCTCGGCGTCGCCGCCCCACTCGTCGTCGCGCAGGTTCGTCGTCGGCGAGAGGAACTGGTCGACGAGGTAGCCCTCCGAGCCCATCACCTCGACCGCGGCGAAGCCGAGCTCCCGCGCCAGCACCGCGCCCCGCGCGAACTCGGCGACCACGTCCCAGACCTCTTCCTCACCGAGCGCCCGCGGCTCGACCCGCGACACCCGGCTCGCCACCGCCGAGGGCGCCACGACCTCGCCCGGCGAGTCGGCGAGCGCGTAGCGCCCGGCGTGGAAGAGCTGCAGCGCGATCGACGCCTCGGTCCCCGCCGTGGCCCCGGCGATCGCCTCCAGCGTCGCCGCGGTGGAGGGGACGGGGAGCACCCCGTAGCTCCCATCCGCCGCCCCGTCCTCGGACACCGCCCAGCCCCCGGTCACGATCAGGCCCGCGCCGCCGAGGGCGCGCTCGCGGTAGAAGGCCGCCAGGCGCTCGGCCGCGTCCGGGGCGCCCTCGAGCCCGAGGTGCATCGACCCCATCACGATCCGGTGCGGCAGCTCGAGGCCGCCGATGGTCACCGGCGTGAAGACGTGGGGGAGCGCGCCGTCGGGCGCCGCCGGGTCGCCCGGCTCAGGCCCGGGGTCGCCCGGCTCAGGCATCGGACGCGGCGCCCGCGTCCTCGCTGGCGGCGTCCCGCTCCGGCAGCCGCAGCTCCGGGCCCGCGTCGTCGAAGAACGGGGGCGCGATGATCGTCAGCCCGCCGTCGACGACCAGCGACTGCCCGGTGATGTACTCGGAGCGCGGTTCGAGCAGGAACTCGACCGTGTCGGCGACCTCCTTCACCGTCCCCATCCGCCGCTTCGGGATCTTCGGCAGGACGACGTCGAGGCCGGGCATCCCGCCGACGCCGTAGAAGTAGGCGCTCGAGTCGCTCTCGATGATGCCGCCGTTGACCGCGTTGACGTTGATCCCGAGCGGCGCGAACTCGATCGCCATATAGCGCACGTAGGCCTCCAGCGCGGCCTTCGCGGCGCCGAGGTTGGCGTAGGTCGGGTAGGCGCGGATCGACCCGTACGAGGACAGCGTCACGATCCGCCCACCGTCGGTCATCAGGTCGACCGCCCGCTGGGCGCCGAGCACGAAGGAGCGGATGTTCATCGCGTAGGAGCGATCGAGGTGGTGCAGCTTCAGGTCCTTGATCAACTTGAAGCTCGACGCCGCCGCGTTGTCGACGTAGAAGTCGAGCCTGCCGAACTCCGCGCGCGCCGCGTCGAAGAGGCGGTCGATGTCCTCGGGCGACTCCATGTCGGCCCCGACCGCGATCGCCCGCCCGCCGCGCTCCTGCACCCCGGCGACGACCTCCTTCGCCAGATCCTCGTTGACCTTGTAGTTGACGACGACCGAACCGCCCGCCGCGGCCAGCGAGAGCGCCAGCGTGCGGCCGATGCCGCGCGAGCTGCCGGTGATCAGCGCGACCTTGTCGGCCGCCCAGCCCGCCGCCATCAGCCGAGTTCCCGCTCGGCGATCGAGGCGTGGACCGGGGCGAAGACCTCGCGGGCGATGATCGTCTTCTGGATCTCGTTGGTGCCCTCCTCGAAGCGCTGCGCCCGCGCGTCGCGGTACACCCGCTCGATCGCCGAGGAGGCCCAGAACCCGATCCCGCCGTGCGCCTGCAGCGCCTTGTCGGTGACCCGGCCGAGCATGTCGACCGCGGTCAGCTTCGCCATCGAGGAGAGGACCGGCGCGTCGGCCTCGCCCGCCTCCCAGCGCCGCGCCGCGTGCAGCACCAGCTGCCGCGAGGCTTCGATGTCGGCGGCGTTCTCGGCGAGGGCGAAGGAGATCGCCTGCCGCTGCGACAGCGGCTTGCCGAAGGTGACCCGCCGCGCCGCGTGCTCGGCAGCCAGCTCCTGGGCCCGGCGGGCGAGCCCGACGCAGGTCATCGCGACCGCGATCCGGCTCGGCGTGAGGAAACCGCCGAAGGCGACCTGCAGGCCCTTGCCCTCCTCGCCGAGCGTGTCGGAGACCGGCACCGGGGCGCGGTCGAAGACCAGGTGCGCGTGATCGGTCCCGCGCACGCCCATCGACTCGCCCATGTCCTCGACCCGCACGTTCGGCGTGTCGCGGTCGACCAGCAGCGCGACCGTGCCCGCGGCGCCCACCGTCCCCTTCAGCCGCGCGAAGAGGAGCCAGCGGTCGCAGTTCACGCCGAAGGTGATCAGGTGCTTCTCGCCGGACAGGTAGTAGGTGTCACCCTCGCGCTCGACCTCGCAGCGCAGGTCGGCGCCGGTCCCGGCGGTCGGCTCGGTCAGCGTGAAGGCGACGGTCATCTCGCCGGTCACCGCGGGCATCACGTAGTCGCGCCGCTGCTCCTCGGTGGCGAACTGGTCGACCGAGCGCCACACCCCGTTGGCGACGTGGACGATCATCCGCAGCGACGCGTGCGACATCGAGAACAGTTCCAGCAGCTCGAGGTAGCGCGAGAAGGGGATCCCGGCGCCGCCGTACTCGGCCGGACCGGCCAGCGACAGGTAGCCACGCTCCTTCAGCTCGACCCGCAGCTCCGGCGGCACCGCCCGCTCGGCCTCGATCCGCCGCGTCCACTCCTCGCCCTCGTTCGCGACGTAGGCGGCGATCTCCGTCTTCAGCCCCTCGAAGCCCGACTCGTCGAAGGTCTCGGGCAGGGGGATCGCGGCTTGCGGGGTCATCGGACGGGCTCCTTGGAGGTCGGTTTCGGCTCCTCCGGCCGGAGCCCCTTCGCCCGCTCGCGCAGGACGAACTTCTGGATCTTTCCACTCGGCGTGCGAGGCATCTCGCCGATCACCTCGACCCGCTCGGGCCAGTAGAACTTCGACACCTCGGCGGCGTCGAGGTAGGTGCGCACCTCGGCGAGGCCGAACTCGCCGTTCCACTCGGGATCGAGGACGACGTAGGCGCAGGCGCGCTCGCCCAGCCGCTCGTCGGGCATCGCCACGATCGCCACCTCGGCGACCGCCTCGTGCTCGTGCAAGAGCTGCTCGATCTCGGCGACCGGCACCTTCTCGCCGCCCCGGTTGATGATGTCCTTGACCCGGCCGGTGAGGCGCAGGAAGCCGTCGGCGTCGATCGTCGCCAGGTCGCCGGTGCGATACCAGCCGTCCGCGGTCATCGC
>DASZUH010000058.1:0-6097 GCA_035547715.1 Solirubrobacterales bacterium | reverse complement strand
AACGCACCCGGGCGACATATGAAGAAGACGGGACGGACCGTGACCTTCCATGGGTCTTCGTGACGGAACCTGCGCGCCCCGGGCCTTTCCGGGCGGATCGTCCTGCCCCGACACGCCGTCGGCCCCGGCGGGCGGGCCCCGCAGGGAAGTCGTCACAGGGACGCGACGAACTCCACCCTTCCGTCACGCTCCCGTGCACCCTCCATGTTGATGGGCCGAAAAGCGCTGATAGAGAGCGCTTTTCGGCCCATCAACATGGGGGCCGTCACGGACCCTGCGCGTTCGGGGCGGATCATGCGCATCTCTACCCCGGGGACGTACGGACCCGTGACCTCTTCCCGCAGACCCGGCCGTCCCGGCCACGGCCACAGCCCGCCCGGGTCGTGGACGGGACGGCCGCGTCCCTTTCCCTTCCGCTTCCGCTCCGGGCGCCGGCTTGCGGCGCCGTCGGAAACCCGCGGGCTCGATCAGGTCGCCTGTGGAGGGGCGGTGACGGCGGTGGCGATCGTCGGGTAGATCGGCGTCGCGACCGCGGTTCGCAGGACGTCGCGGACCTGGCCGACCACCTGGGCGAGGCGCAGCTCGACCCCGTCGCGATCGAGAGCTTCGGCGACCGACGCCGGCATGCGGGCCGCGCTGAGGTCGAGGAGCGGGACCGATTCGAAGTCGAGGACGACGAGGCGAACGCCGTCCCCCCCGCCGCCGCGATCCGCGCGCGGATCGGGTGATGCCCCGGCTCAAGCCGGGCGCCAACCGACGCCTTCCTCCTCGGCGTGCCCTCAGTGGCCGGGGCCGGCCGGGCGGGGCCCGGGCCAATCTTGATCGTCCCCGCGTGAGGACGGCCGGCGAACCCACAGGAAGGCGGTGGCCCCCATCCCCAGCAGCCCGACCAGCAGGAGCGTGACCGCGAACGGGCGCAGGCCGGGTGCCGGCGGTCCGACGTTCCTGGTGAAGCCGTGGAACGGCCGCCCCGGCAGCCCGGGCGACGACGGATGGACGGAGGCGACGACGGACGCCCCGTGGAAGGCGAGAACCGCCAGGGCCACGCCGACCAAGGTGACGACCGCGAAGGAGGCGAGGGACGCCAGGGGCAGCCATCGCCGTCGGGGCCGCGTCTCGGTCCCCGGGCCCGGCACGACCCCACGCGCGGTCGCCCAGGTGGCGGCGAAACCGGCCGGGTCGAAGACGCCGTCGCCGAGGACCTCCTCGGCGGGGATCCCCTCCTCCCGCGCCTGGTCGAGATCGGCCGCGAGGTCGGCCGCCATCTCCTCGGCGACCGGGCCGGGCACGCCGAGCCGACGCCACTCCCTCCTGCAGGCCTCGACGAAATCGTTCATCCGCCCACCTCCACCGTGACGTGTCCGAGCAGGCCGTCGACCGCATCGCGGGTCGCGCGCCATTCGGCGACCCCCTTCGCGAGCGCCCGACGCCCCTCGGCCGAGGGGCTGTAGTACTTGCGCGGCGGCCCTCCCTCGCCGGCGAGCCGGCGGGTCACGACCAACCCGTTGCGCTCCAGGCGACCGAGCAGCGGATAGATCGAGCCGCCGCCGACCATCGAGAGCCCGCGGTCGCGCAGTTGCCTGGTCAGCTCGTAGCCGTAGGTCTCCTCCTCGTCGAGGATCGCCAGCAGACAGAGGTCGAGGACGCCGCGGAGAAGCTGGGGCTGTCGACCTTCGGTCACTGCCATGCACCGCAAGGTAACACCGATTGCCTTGCGGTGCAAGGTAGGTGCCGGCGAATTGAGACTGAAGGTGGCGAAGCCCCGAAGGGAGCGCCCCTCCTCAGGCGTGGACGCCCGCCCGCGCGCGACCGAGGACGGGCCGCAGCATCGAGGTGAGCGGCGGGCACGAGGGCGAGCTGGTGACCGCGACGACCTCGAACCCGTGGCGTTCGTAGAAGCCGACGGTGCGTGGGTTGGGCGTCTCGAGGAAGGCCGGCAATCGGTCCTCGTCCACCGTCGCCAACGTCGCCGCGAGGAGCCGCCCGCCGAGACCGTCGCCCTGTCGCGCCGGCCCGACCGCGAGCCAGGGCAGATACCAGTGGGGCGCCGTCGGGTGAGCCTCCGTCATCTGGGCGAGGATCGCGAGCAGCTCCTCGTGCCGGGGCTCGGCGACCGACCCCAGCAGGGCCGCGCCGACGGCCTCCTCGTCGGCCTCGACCCCGGGCCCGAGCCAGAGCGCGACCCCGGCGAGACCCTCGATCTGCCAGGCCGTCCCCCCTTCGAACGCGCGACCGCCGAAGGCCTCGGCGAAGACCGGGAAGTGGCGCGCGTATTCCCCGTCGGCGGGCCACAGCCAGCGCTCGACCGGGTCGGCGGCGAAGGCATCGACGACGGTCGCGATGGCGGCCGGGCGATCCGCGGCCTCGATCCTGGCAACCCCTTCGTCCATTCCGTCCAGCCTCCCACGAATCGTCCGGGCCGACCCGGCGGCGGCCTGACGGTCCCTTGCGAACGGCCGCTACGGGCCTCAGCGACCCGCCGGGGCGACCTCGGTCACCTCGAGGCCGACCTCGCTGCGGACGCGGTCGGCGAACGTCTCGGCCTCCTGCCAGCCGGCCTCGGGGCCGGTCAACATCACGATCTCGTCGGCCGGGTACTCGCGCAGGCCGTCGAGGATCGCGGTCATCGGGTCGGCGTCCTCGTCGACGTGACCGTCGGCCTTGACCCCGTGCCTCTCCATCTCGAGCAGGGCTCCCTGCACGCGGCCGCGGGCCTCGCCCGACTCGGTGTCGAAGTCGTCGGTGATCACGCCGGTCGGGGTTCCGGCCCGGACCGGCGCCAGGATCATCACCTCGGCGTCGGGCCCGCTCGCCCGCCTGCACACCTCCTCGCAGAGGGCCGGGTTCTCCAGCCCGCGATTGGCGACGACGAGGATGCGATGGCGCGACCCGGGCGCGCTCCGGCGCGCGTCGTCGATGCGCTCGGGTTGGCGTCGCGGACGCACCGCGAAGTAGATCCCGAGGCCCCAGACGGGGGCCGAGAAGACGATGCCCCGGATCGGCCCGAGGACGATCGCCATGATCGAGAAGAGCACGATCGCCACGGCGAAGAGGGTCACCGGGATGGCGATCAGGTCGGAGTTGACCCAACGTCGGGCCTCGGTCTTGAGGTAGCTCATGACCCGACGCTATGGGTCCCTTCGCCCCCCGGCATCGGGAGGCGGCCCCAGCCGGGCGCGTGGACTTCTACGGATTCTCGGATCGTGGGCCGCCGGGCCCGTGGCTATCTTGGCGTCGCTGAATTGCCGATCGAGGAAGAGGGGACGGAGATGAGGGCTCGCCTGCGGGACAAGTTGACCTACGCGAACGTGATGGCGACGATCGCGGTCTTTGCCGCGCTCGGCGGCGCCTCCTACGCCGCGACCGCGCTGCCGAAGAACAGCGTCGGGACGGCGCAGTTGCGCAAGGGCGCGGTGACCGGCGCCAAGATCGGGAACGGCGCGGTGACCACCGCGAAGCTGGCGGCCGGCGCGGTCACCGGGTCGAAGGTGAACCTCTCCTCGCTGGGCACCGTTCCGAGCGCTGCCCACGCGAGCAGCGCCGACTCGGCCACGAACGCCGCTCACGCCGATTCGGCCGGGACCGCCGCCTCGGCGGACCACGCGGCGCAGGCCGACTCCGCCGCCCACGCGACGCAGGCCGACTCCGCGACCCACGCCGAGAGCGCCACGCGGGCCGAAAGCGCCGCCGATGCCGACGCCCTCGACGGGCTGCCGGCATCCGCCTTCCAGACCCGCGGCTACGAATCGGCAACCAACCCGACCTACACCTTTGGGCCGCTCGCCGAAGTCAGGTCGATCGAAATCCCGGTCGGCGCCGAACCGCACCACGTTCTCATCGTCGCCGACGCCCAGGTCCAGTCCAACGGCGAAGAAGTGTGCGGCGGCTTCATCGGCCTGGAATGGGACGGGACCGAACAGGAAACCACCTATGCCGGCGGCACCGCGCCCACGATCGAACACACGAACGGCTGGGAGAGCGTGTCGACCTCGGCCGCGCCGCTCCTCCCCGCCGGCACGCAGAAGATCACGCTCCTGGGCGGCGCCGAAACCGGCTGTCGCGTCGAAAACGGGAGGCTCACCGCGGTGGTCCTCGGCAACTGAGGGGGCCGCGTTCGCGAGCGCCCGCTCACACCGTGATCCTCCCGCGGCGGTCGCGGAGGCGGGCGGGCGGCGCTCCCGCTCGGAGCGCCGCCCGGCGATCGTCCTCAGTGCTTCTTGTGGGTCTTCTTGACCTTCACGCAGCGGGCCTTGCCCTTGACCGTCTTCTTCTTGAAGCCGGCCTTGCACTTCAGCGGCTTCTTCTTCGTCGGAGCCGGCTTGCTCGGGGCGGGCTTGCTCGGGGTCGGGGTCGGAGCCGGGGTCGAGTTCGAGCCGCCGGTGTTGCCACCGCCACCGCCCGTGTCGCCACCACCGCCGCCGCCGCCACCGCCGGTGTCGCCGCCACCACCGGTGTCGCCACCGCCGCCCGTGTCGCCGCCACCGCCGGGGGAGACGACGTCGAAGGTCGCGGTGACCGCTTTCGCGGCGCTCATCGTCACTTCGCATTCGCCGGCGCCGTCGACCGCGTCGCAGCCGGCCCAGGTAACGGCGGCGGAGCCCGCCGCCGGGTTACCGAGGAGCTTCACCAACGCGCCGGCGGCGAAGGGCGCTTCGCAGGTCGAACCGCAGTTGATCCCGGCCGGGGCGCTGGTGACCGTGCCGGCACCGGAGCCCGCCGTCCGAACCTTCAGCGTGTACTGCGTGAAGGCGAGGGCCGAGCTACCGCCTTCGTCTTCCCCGGCGGTCTGCGAGGCGGCGAAATTCACCGTCGCGGGCGGGGCCGTGTAGACCAGCGACCAGGCGCCGGTGATCGGGGCGGCTTCGGCGAGGCCGAGGAAGGTGCCCATTTCACCTTCGCTCGCGGTGGCGTTGGCGTAGACGCGGACGAAGGATTCCGGTTCGGCCGTGCCGCTCGCCCCGGTCAGCGTCGCCGTCGTGATCACCGGCGGCTGGATGCCGTTGTTGGGGCCTTTCGTTTCGCCGGCGCTTTTCTTCACCAGCGCGATGAACGGGCCGCCGTTGCCGCTGCCGCCGTTGCGCAGGACCCGGTTCGAGGTGGAGGACGAGGCGGTGTTGATTTCGATCGCCGGCCCGGCGCTGCCGGTGATCAGGTTCGCGTCGCGGTCGGTGGCTCCGGGAACCGGGTTGACCCCGCCGATCGCGTTTTCGTCGGCGGGCACGGCGCCGACTTCGCGGATCCGCACCCCGACCCCCGAGTTGCTGATCTGGTTGCCGTAGATTTCGTTGAAGCTGTTTTCGGCCAGGATTCCGGCCACGCTCGCGCCGGCGATCGTGTTCAGCCGGATCCCCTTCACGTTCGGGTTGGCGCCGCTCGTGTGGACGCCGATCTGGCCGCCGGTGATCGAGTTTTCGACGATCGTCGGTTCGCCGGTGGCAGCGATACCGGTGCCGGAGACGGGCGCGGCGGTCCCGTCGAGCTTCTTGCCGATCCAGTTTTCTTCGATCGCCTGGGCGGCGCCCGAGGTCGCTTCCAGGCCGATTTCGCCGCCGGTCAGGTCGAGGCCCTTGACGACCATTTCGCCGGCGGTCGCGTCCACCGCCAGCGTCTTCGCGCCCGCCGGCCCGTCGATCTCCACGCAGGGGCCGGTCGCCAGCGACGGGGTCACGCAGGGGGCCGCCGAGATGCCGTTGATTTCGCCCCGTTCGGGCTGGAAGACCGGGAGCGGCGAACCGAGGACGATCGTCGACCCGGCGCCGCCGGTGAAGGTCGGCCCGAAGAAGATTTCCTGGCTGCCCCCTTCGGCGTTCGATTCTTCGATCGCGGCGCGCAGGGTGCACGTGCTCGCGGCGGTTTCGCAGAGCCCGTCGTTGAGGGTCTGGTCCGGCTGGTCACCGGTGCTGTCGACCGTCCAGGCCGCCGAGGCGAGCGCCGGAACGGCGAGACCGAGCACCGTGACGACGAGCGCGCCGAGGATGAATTTGCCGAATGAGGAGAACTTCGCGTGGAGTCTGATCGTCATGGCGCGAAGCTATTGGCGGCCGATCGGCGCCCCGTGAACAGCTCGCATACGGGGGGTCGTAAAAAGGGACCGGTC
>DASZUH010000057.1:0-3164 GCA_035547715.1 Solirubrobacterales bacterium | reverse complement strand
CCGAAGCGCGGCCAGGCGGTGCCGCTCTCGTCGGGCGAGTAGAGGCCCATCTGGTTGCGGCCGAACGGATCGACCGTGTTGAGGAAGGCGACGTACTGTTCGACCGTCACTTCCAGTTCGCCGATCCCGTATTCGTAGCCGACCGAGCCGACTTCCTGGCAGGGGTCGGGCAGCTTGGTCGGTTCGACCTTCGGTTCCGCCGGCGCTTCGGCGCAGCTGCCGTAGAGCGCCGAGGTGAAGGGGACGATCGCCACGGCGTGGTTGCCCGGCTGCCCGACCTTGGCGACTTTGAAGGTGAGCACGGCCGGCTTCGGCGGCGCGATCGCCTGCGGCCGGGCCGCGGCGAGCGCCGGGAACGCCAGCGCGGCGAGTGCCGTGAGCGCGGCGATCAGGCCGAGGAGGCGGCGGGCGGGCAGAGGTCTCTTGAGTACCGCGGCATTCGTCATGGCGGCTTCTTCGCCAGTCCGGAAAAAAACCTTTAGCGCCAGCCGGGATCCGCCGTCTCAGCGGCGCACGTGGCAGGTCCGTACCAGCGTGTCCGCGATCGTCTTCTCGCCGACGAAGCCGTAGCTCGCCCGGACCAGCGGGAAGGTGGCGCCGGTGAAGCCTGCCGGGGCGGGGCAGCCGGCGCTCAGGTAGGCGCGGCGTTCGCCGTCGACCGAGAAGGCGCGCCGCAGTCGCAGGGCGAACGAGGTGATGTGGGCGGTGCGGCGCGTGCGGACCGGCACGGTGGCGACGAGCCGGGTCCCGTAGGTGCCGCTGCGCAGGCGCCGCACCGCGAAGGCGAGGACGAAGGTGAGCGGCGCCGGCCGGGCGGTGAAGAGGTGGGCGAGGATCGTCGGGCGCCCGTCGGCCGGCCGGCCGTTGAAGGCGACGACCCGGCCGGCGAACGGCGTGGGCGCCTGTTCGGGCAGGACGATGACGCCGCCGGCCCGACCTTCGCCGACCAGCGCCCCGCGGCAGGCGGCCAGCGCGTCGGCGGTGCTCGCGGCGCGGATCCGTCCCGGCGGGCAGGTCGGCAGCCCGGCGCGGTCGAGGACGCCGACCCGGTTCACCTCGATCGCGATCCGCCGCAGGCTCGGGGGCGGCCCGCTGGCGAGCGAGCGAACCCGGCCGCGGATCGTCACCGCGACCGGCGTCGTCCCCGTCCGCGGCAGCGACGCGGGGGAGACCGAACCTCCGAACGAAACTTGCAAGGCCCCTTGCCGAACCGTCTCGCCGCCCGCCGAGGCGCCCAGGAACGCAAGCGTGATCAGCACGGCGAGCGGCGCGACCGCGGAGGTCGTCAGATACGTCACAAGTCGCCGGCGATGCGGCATCCGCGGCGCTCCCCCTTTTGAATAGACTGCGCGCTGCCCTACGGCGACCTGAACGTGGCAGACGACGCGGACAAGATCAACGAGCCTTACCGGGCTCCCGAGCAGGTGAGGACCGAACCGCCTCCCCCCGGCTATTTCGAGGGGGAGTCGCTGACCCGTCGGAAGGTCTTCACGATCGCCGCGCAGGCCATCGGCGGCCTCGCCGGCGCCGCGATCATCCTCCCCGCCGTCGGCTTCGCCGTCGCCCCGATCTTCCACCGCGGCAAGGAACGCTGGGAGGTGATCGGCCCGACCGGCAACTTCGTCGAAGACACCTACAAACAGGTCGTCTTCACCGAAACGCCCGGGATCGGCGACATCGGCAAGACCACCGCCTACGTGCGCAAGAGCTCGAAGGAACTGGGCGAGGAACCCGGCCAGTACGTGGCCGTCTCCAACCGCTGCGCCCACCTCGGCTGCCCGGTGCGCTTCGTGCAGGCGGCGGGCAACTTCATCTGCCCGTGCCACGGCGGCGTCTACGACTTCCAGGGCAAGCGGATCGGCGGCCCGCCGGTGCGCCCGCTCGATCGCTTCCAGACCCGCGTCACCAAAGGCCAGGTCGAAGTCGGTCCGCGTTACAGCGTGACTTCGCAGCTGAAGCCGGTGCGCGCCCGCGACCCCGGAGAGTTCACCGGCGGGATCTGGGAATACCTCTACCCGCCGCGGCCCTCTACCTTCCCGGCTCCCTGATGGCAAAGTTCTCGGATCTCCTCGTCCCCGCGCCGCTGCGGAAAACGCCGAAGCCCGGCGAGGCGGGCGTGCCGAAAACCCCGGCGCCGCAGGATCTGAAGTCGAACCCGCCGGAACGGCCGACCGAGTACGGGCGACTGGGCGAGAAGGCGATCGAAGCGCCGACCGAGGCGCTCGCCTGGGTCGACCAGCGCATGGCCGCCAGCGGCTTCCTCACCGGGATGCTCTTCCGCAAGGTGCCGAAAGGAACCAACTGGTTCTACACGCTCGGCTCCGCGACCTTGATCGCCTTCATCGTCCAGGCGATCACCGGCGTCTTCCTGGCGATGTTCTACACGCCGTCGACGACCCAGGCCTACACCTCGATCGCCCACATCAACAACGACGTCTTCCTCGGTCAGTTCGTGCACGGGATGCACAAGTGGGGCGCCTCGGTGATGGTGATCCTGATCTTCCTCCACATGGGGCGGACCTTCTTCTTCGGCGCCTACAAGTACCCGCGCGAGCTCAACTGGGTGATCGGCGTGGTGCTGCTGATCCTGACGATGACGATGGCCTTCACCGGCTACCTGCTGCCGTTCGACCAGCGGTCCTACTGGGCGTCGATCGTCGGCATCAACATCAACGGCACCGGCCCGATCGTCGGCCCGTACCTGAGCGACTTCCTGCGCGCCGGGCCGGAGGTCGGGGCGACGACGCTGTCGCGCTTCTACGCGATCCACATGTTGCTGCTGCCGGGGGCGATCATCGCCCTGATCGGCGCCCACATGTACCTGGTCGTGAAGCTCGGCACCACCGCGCCGCCCTGGACCAAGGCCGACAAACCGCGCGTCGCCGAGCCCACCGTGAACCTGGAGGCCGGGGTCGCCGGCAACGGTTACCGGCCCGGCGGCGGCCAGACGATCGCCGGCGTCCAGCTCGACTCGAGCAACGGCGAGGGGACGGCGCCCGCCTGATGAAGCCGCACGAGAAGCAGGCATACCTCGAGGAATACGAGATCCTCAAGAAGAAGGGGAAGCCCTTCTTCCCCTACGCGGTCCTGAAGGACTCGGTGATGATGCTGATCGTGGTCGGCGTCATCATCGCGATGTCGCTGCTCCTCGGCGCCGAGCAGGG
>DASZUH010000056.1:0-3348 GCA_035547715.1 Solirubrobacterales bacterium | reverse complement strand
CGCGACCTTGCCGGTCTTCGGCGTCGCGCCCTTCTGGCTGGTCACCTTCCCGGCCCTGCAGTGCGCCTTCTTGAGGGCGGCCTTCGCCGCGGGGAGCTTCTTGCCCTTGAGCCTGGGGACGACACAGCCGGCGGGCGCCCCGGACGGGGGCACCTTGGCGGTGGGCGCCGCGGTCGCGTCGGCGTAGGTGAAGCGTGGGCCGGTGGCCCGGCCGGCGATCGTCGTGACGGCGACGGAGACGCTGCCGGCGGTTGGGCTCGGCGGCGCGACGGCGACGATCCGCGATGGTGAGACGACGTCGAAGCGGGTCGCCGGGACGCCGCCGAAGGTGGCCGCGGAGGCGCCCTCGAGGTCGCTTCCGGTGATCGTCACCGAGGCTCCACCCGCGGTCGGGCCGGAGGTCGCGCCGAGGGCGGTGATCGTCGGCGCGGGCTGGATCTCGGCGTCGAAGCCGACGACTTCGGGCCACGTCGCGATCGCCACCGACTGGCCGCCCGCCGGCGGTTCGCTCACCCATTCGAGGTAGTTGCCGCCGGCCTGGAAGGCCATCGAGGTGCCTTCGGTCGCGGTCAGGCCGATCATCTGCCCCGCCTTCACCGACAACGAGGCGGGATAGGTATGGACGCCCGGGTCTGCCACGGCGCTCACCGGGGCCCCGACCCGTTCGAACGCGAAACCGAGGGCGCCGCCGGATTGGTTACCGGTCCGCAGCCGGTAGGTCCCCGCGGTCGAGCCGCCGACGACGCTGAAGCTGACGATCACGCCGCTCACCGGCGCCGCCGCGCTCCCTCCCGCGCCCAGTTCGGTGTTGACGAACGTGCACGAGGGCCGCGCGCACGGGGCGGCTTCCCAGTCGCCCTTCAGGGACGGCCCGACGGTCACGTTGGCGGCGCCGGCCGCGCCGCAGAGGCCGAGCGCGGCGACGGCGGCACCGAGCAGCGCGCGAGAGATGAGTTTGAGCAGGCGTCCGATGCCCGCTCAACGACTCAGCCGCGGTTTTCTTTCTCTCCCTCCTCGCGTTCGCGCCTTTTCTCCACCCGCAGGTCCAAGGCGGCGATCGTGGTCTCCCCCATCACGCACCTCCCACCGACAGCAGGTAGAGGCCGAAGCAGGTGAAGGCCACCATCACCGCGAGCATCCAGTACTGGGAGCGCGAGGCGCGGCGATAGTCACGCCAGTAGACCAGCGCCCGGTCGTGGGCGAGGGTCAGGCCGAGGACGTGGCCGACGAGGAGCGCCGCCACCTGGACGTACCAGATGAGGTTCGGGGTGAGGGCGCTGAAGTCGATGCCGTATTCGGTGGTGCCGAAGAGGTCGGTCGTCGAGGTCCCCAGCGGGTCCGACAGCAGGTAGGTGAACTGGGCCTGCTCCTGGTAGACGAAGAGGCTGAAGTAGTGGGCGACGAGGTAGGCGAGGGCGATCGGGATCAGGCTGTGGGCGAAGCCGCGGGTCAGGGTGCGGAAGGCGGGCGCGCCCGGAACCGAGCGCATCCCCCGCACCCCGAGCAGGTAGACGCCGCCGACCGCCAGCACCGTCGCCGCCATGAAGATCGAGTCGGCGATGCGGATCGTCGCCAGCGGGCCGACCCCGAGCCCTTCGATCCAGCTGCCGAGGTGGGCGAGGCCCTCTTTGTAGGCGCCGTCCTCGGCGCCGTCGAAGCTGGTCGAGGCGATCGAGGCGATCACCACCGCGGTCGAGCCGGGGACGCTCGTCGCCCAGTGGGTCGCGGCGGCGAGCGGGCGGCGGCGACCGATCCTGCCGTCCTTCAGGCCGAACGGGGCGAGCTGGGAGAACATCCCGAAGTAGACCGAGAAGATCTCGCCGCGCGCGCACCAGACCTCGGTGCCGAAGAGGGCCATCATCGTCAGCGTGTAGACGCTGTAGACGCAGGCGGCGACCCCCGCGGCGTGCGGTTCGAGGCCGACGGCGACGCCGCCACTCGAGCCGTAGACGACCTCGAGCCAGACGAAGCCGAGCAGCCCGACCGCGGCGGGCCGGCGTCCCAGCTTCTCCGGGTAGGCGAGGTGGCCGGAGCGACGCCGGGCGAGCAGGCCGTAGGCGCCGCCCGCGACGCGGGCGATCGCCCGCCACGGATTGAAGATCGGGAAGATGTCGCCGAGGAGCGCCGAGGCGAACGGGAAGCCGATCCACGCGGTGACGAAGAAGAAGGTGATCGCGAAGTTGCGATCGGGGGCTTCGGTGCCGTGGATGCCGGAGTAGATGCCGACGCCGAGGAGGAAGACGCCGAGGCCGCCGCAGACGACCTGCAGCGCCCAGGAGCGCAGGACGGCGGTCAGCCAGGCGGCGCCCGGGCGCCAGCGTTCCTCCTCGAACTGGGGCTTGCGCCAGGCGGCGGAGAGGGCGAAGAAGGAGACGACGAGGACGATCGAGGCCGCCCAGGCGAAGAGCCAGGCGGGGATCGGCAGGTCCTGCTTGGCGACGAGGGCGTGGGCTTCGGGCAGGTTGAAGATCATCGGACGGGCCTCCCGGGGGCGCGCCAGGATAACGTCCGCGCGTGCGCCCCGGTCGCGACAACATCGCCGCACCCGACCTGCCTCCGGGCCTCGAGTGGATCGGCGCCGAACCGGACTCGATGCCGGCGCTCACCGCGGGCGGGCCGGCGCTCGTCCACTTCTTCGACTTCGCCCAGCTGAACAGCGTGCGCACGCTCCCCTACCTCGGCGAGTGGGCGCGGCGCTACCGTGAGGCGGGGCTCTCGGTGATCGGCGTGCAGGCGCCGCGCTTCCCCTTCGGGGCCGACCGCGAGGCGGTCGCCGCGGGACTGGCGCGACTCGGGGTCGAGTTCCCGGTGGCGATCGACGCCGAGCGCGAGCTCTGGGCCGCCTACGGCTGCGAAGGCTGGCCGAGCCTCTTCCTCTGGTCGCTCGGCGGCGCGCTCGCCTGGTTCCACTTCGGCGAGGGCGAATACCTGGGGACCGAGATGGCGATCCAGGAGGAGCTGCGGGAGGCGGACGCGTTGCGGGCGCTGCCCGAGCCACTGCCGCCACTGCGCCCCGAGGACGCGCCGAACGCGCGGGTGATGGCGCCGAGCGCCGAGCTCTTCCCCGGTGGCGGTTGGGACCGTCCCTGGGTCGCGGGGGAGGAGGCCGACGAGTTGGTCGTCGAATACGAGGCGGGCGGGGCGTGGGCGACGGTCGAGGGACGGGGCGCGCTCGCCGTCTCGGTCGACGGCGAGGACCGCGGGGCGGTCGAGGTGACCGGCCCCGGCCTCTACGAACTGGCGACCCACGAGCGTCACGGCGCCCACACGGTCGCGCTGCGCCCCGAAGCGGGCATGAGCGTCTGGTCGGTCAGCTTCGACCCGGGGCTACCGTAGGGCGTGGAGCGA
>DASZUH010000055.1:0-16169 GCA_035547715.1 Solirubrobacterales bacterium | reverse complement strand
CGGCTGTCGCTTGTTCCGCCTGGCGCAACAATCGACAGCCGGAGGGGCATCGGCCGCAGGGTCCGTGACGAAGACCCATGGGACGTCACGGTCCCGTCCCACCTCCACATCACCGCCACGACGTCCGTGCAGTTGTACCGGCCATAGGGGGCACAAGGGCACGGACGTCCCGCCCCCCTGATGTGGACCCGTGACGAACCGGGCAGAACCGTGACGGGAGCGTGGAGCTCCTCCCGTCCCTGTGACCCGTTCCCCACGGAACCCTCACGTCCCGGGCGTCGCGTGGCGGTGACAACCTGCCAGGGCCGCCACGAGACGCCCGGGACGCAACTCGGACGGCCGCCGCGGCCGCGAACCACGGACCCGGGCGCCGCCAGCCCCGCCGGCCCTGCCGGCGGCGCCGGCGAACCGCCACCTACGCCGGCTGCGCGAGCAGGAGGTACTGGTAGGCCGTCAGGCGTTGGCGGGCGACGGTGGCGTCGGTGCCGAGGGCGGCGAGGAAGTTGGTCAGGTGCTCGACCGCGGGAGGTGGGTCGCCGGGGAGGCGGGTGGAGGCGGCGGAGGCGAGGTGGAAGCCGCAGTCGCGGAGCATCAGCTCGGCCTCGGTGAGGGTGAAGAAGTGGACGTGGGTGCGGTCGAGGAGGCCGGCGTCTTCGTAGTGCCAGCGGTCCTTGGTGAGGAGGGGGAGG
Organism: Solirubrobacterales bacterium; assembly: GCA_035547715.1. Classification (GTDB taxonomy): domain Bacteria; phylum Actinomycetota; class Thermoleophilia; order Solirubrobacterales; family 70-9; genus VAYN01. The sequence goes on along the minus strand of DASZUH010000055.1, from coordinate 15,480 downwards.
ACGACGCTCCAATGGCCGACGTTGGGGATCGAGCAGACGAGGGCGCCGTCGCCTGAGAGCCAGGGACGGAGGACGCGGAGCAGACGGTGGGGATCGTGGAGGTGCTCGAGGACGTCGCCGAAGATCATCGCGTCGAAGCTGCCGCGCTCGTGGGGGAGGTCGTCGAGCTCGTCGAGGTTCGCCTCGACCACGCCGTCGAGGCGCTCGCGGGCGCGGGCAGCGGCGTCGGGGAAGAGCTCGAGGCCGAAGACCTCGACCCCCTCGCGCTCCTCGCGAAGGGCCGCACCGAGGGCCCCGGCGCCGCAACCGACGTCGAGGACCCGGCGGGCGCCCGCGGGCACCAGCGCCCGCACCTCGGGCCGGTCGAATTCGAAGTAGGCGTCGTCCTGCGGGCTCATACGACGCTCACCGTCGGGTGCTTGCGTTCGAAGGCCGCCCGGTCGGCGGCGATCGTCTCCTCGATCCAGCGGCGGAGCGCCGGGTCCTCGCTGCGGACCGTCGCCGAGAGGGCGTGGCGGATGTGGGAGGAGCGGACCAGCAGTGGCGGGCGGCCGAGCGCGCGCAGGCGCACCAGCAGGTCGGAGTCCTGGAACCAGATCCGCAGCTCCGGGTCGAAGAACTCGCCGGGCCCGTGCGACATCGCGGCGATCGTCTCGGCGGTGAGGCCGAAGCACCAGGCCGCGAAGTCCTCGCGCATCAACCCGTCGACCGTCTGCGGGAAGACCACCGCGGCGCCCGCGTCGAGGGCCGCGCGCAGCGGCTCCCACCAGCCGTCCATCACTTCGACGTCGTCGTTCATCACCACGGCGTAGGGCGTGCCGGCCGCGCGCAGCCCGGCGTTGACCGGGGCGGCGAAGCCTTGCGGCGGCGAGCCGTTGTCGACAAGGACCACCTGATGCGGGGCGGCGGTGTTGGCCGCGATGGCGGCGAGGCAGGCGCGGACCCTCGGGGCGCCGGCGTCGAGGGTGGGGACGACGATGGTCAGCTCGGCGAGTTCGCCGGGCGCGCGGCGGCCGGCGACGGCGGCGCGGGCCGGGGAGGCGAGCGCGGTCGGGACCGAGACGACGCGGCCGCGGCGGGCGAGTTCGACGCAGACCGCGGCGAGCTCGAGCCCGGCCGGCGCGCCGAGCGCGGCGCGCAGACATCCGGCGTCGGCGGCCCGAAGCGCCAGCGCATCGGCCGCCGTCGGGTGGGGAAGGGAATCGGCGGGCACCGCGGGATCGACGGCGTCGGCGGTCGACCGAGCGGAGGGCGGGCCGGCGACGGCGCGCCCGGTGGGGACGTCACCGGGCGCGACGGCCGCGGCCCCGGCGCAGTCCCGATCGGCGAGCGCCTCGACCAGCGGCCCGAGCGCGCCCGGGTCGAGCAGCGGGGCGTCGCGCAGGAGGACCAGGACCGCGGCGCCCGCCGCCTCCGCCCCCGCGATCGCGCAGGCCAGGAAACCTTCGCGCCGCTCGCGGCGCACCACCGTCACGTCACCGCTCAACCCGCCGAGCAGTTCGCCCAGGTCGGGGCTCGCGTCGACGACGACGACCGCCTCGAAGCTCGGCTCGTCGGCCAGCGCGGCCAGCGCCTCGAGGCAGCGGCGCGCGCGCTCGCGGCCGCCGTCGAGGTGGACGATCAGGGAGACCTCGGGCATCGTCAGGCCGGCTCGGCGACCGGCTCCCCGAGCCCGGTGACGGCGTCGATCCGCACCGCCCACTCGTCGTCGATGATCTCCAGCTCGCCGTGGCCGAGCCGCAGCCCGTTGACGTAGAGGTCGATCGGGTCCTCGAGCCGACGGTCCAACTCGACCACCGCCCCGACCCCGAGGGCGACGATCTCCGCCAGCGAGAGTCGGGCCTGGCCGAGCTCGGCCCAGACCCGCACCGGCACCTTGCCGAGCGAATCGCGCAGGGCCGCGTCGGGCCGCACCTCGGGCCGCGTCGCCGCGCGGTGGGAGGTGGCGAGCCGCGCCAGGCTCTCGGCCGCGGCCGGCTCGATCGCCTCGAGCACCTGCACCGCGCGCCGGCTGCCGCTGCGCCCCGGCTTCGCCCGCAGCACGCGCACGCCGTCGACGCAGAGGCCGAGGCCTTCGCCGACCCGGCCGCCGAGCCGCAGCGTCGCGCCCGGCGCCAGCCCGAGCACCGCCGCGGCGGGCGTCTGCGGCCCGGCGATCTCGGCCCGCAGCGGCACCTCGATTCCCGCCATCGCCTCGCGCAGCCGCAGGCCGGTGATCGGGTCCGGTGCGTGGTCGCCGCCGCCGCGCCGGCCGAGGATCCGCTCCTCGACCGGGGCGATCGCGCGGTGGGGGAGGAGCAGCGTCATCGCGTACTCGTGCCCCAGCATCTTCGCCTGCATCGCCAGCTCCAGCGTCGGCTCCGAGACCGGCGCGACGCCGGCCGTCTCCAGCTGCGAGTCGATCCCGAGCAGGTCGAGCTCGGTCCCGGTGAGGTCGCGCCAGACCACGGTCAGCTGGCCGAGCATGTCCTCGAAGAGGCGCCGCGCCAGCGCCAGGTCGATCTCCGAGAGCCGGCGGTCGGCCACCGGCTCCTCCGGCGCGCCGCTGAGCAGCGACTCGATGCCGGTGAGCACGAAGGCCGAGTCGACCCCGAGGATGACCTGCGTCTCGGTCGGCCGCAGCTCGACCACTCCGCAGAGCGCCGCCGAGTCGAGCCGGTCGTGGGCGTTGGCCCAGGTCAGCTGCGTCGCCTCGACGAACTCGAGCTCGATCGGCAGCCGCAGCTCGGCCGACAGGCGGGTCGAGCTGGTCCGGCAGAACGCCGCCAGCGCCCGCCCCAGCCGCCGCTCGTGGTCCGGCGTGAACTTGGTCGGCCGGGTGAAGTCGATCGTCTTCATCGCGCTCATCTAGAGCCCCTCCTCCTGTTCGGCGAGGCTCGCGCGCCGCCGCTCGATCTCTTCCAGCAGGGCCGAGCGCCGCTGTTCGGCGGCGGCCCGCGCGGCGGCCTCCTCGGCGACCGCGAGGTGGCGCCAGACCATCACCGCGGCGCCCCAGCAGACGATGTAGCCGACCACCCCGGCCAGCAGCGCGCGGATGCCGATGCTGACCGTCGGCACGCCGGCCTCGTAACCCAGCAGGGCGACGAGGGCGAAGGCGCCGACCCCGCCCCAGCCGCGGGCGAGCTCGATCTGCCGCATCGCCCGCGGGTGGTCGGAGAGGCGGATGACGGCCTCGCCCGGCGGCGTCTCCAGCCCTTCCTCGACCCCCGCGTACGTGGCCGTCATCGGACCACCTTCGAGGCCAGCGCCCGCGGGTCGGCGGGGGCGATCTCGACGACGGTCTCGGCGACGTAGTGGATCGGCAGCCCGGTGCGGATCGCGACGTCGACGGCGGCGCCGATGTAGCTGGTGTCGGCGGCCGAGCTGACCAGGATCCGGTTCGGCCCGAGCGGCCGCAGCGTCTCCAGCATCTCGACCGCGGCGGGCGAGGCGGTGCCAGCGCGGACGGCGAGGTGGATCTCGTCGAGACCCGCGGTGGCGAGCGTCGCGGCGAGGCTCTCGACCGTGCCCGCGGCGCCGGCCGAGGCGCCCGGGGTGTCGACCAGGACCAGGTCGGCCGACTCGCCGAGCAGGGCGACGGCGAGCTCGTCGCCACCGATCGCCTGGACCGGGACGCGCGAGCCCGCGAGCAGGGCGCGGAGCGCGGCGCCGCCGTCGGCCGGTTCGACCGTGATGCAGGCGACGTCCTGGCCCGCCGCCGCGTGGGCGGCGGCGATGCGGGCGACCGCGGCGGTCTTGCCGGTGCCGGTCGGGCCGACGACGGCGAGCCGCCGGCGGCCGGGGCCGGGGGCCGGGGCGACCGGCAGGCGCAGGGCCAGCTCGTTGCGGACCAGGGTCTTGAGCCGGCCCGGAGTCGAGAACGGGGCGACGTTGCGGACGACCGAGTCGACGACGTCGGCGGCCTGATCGGCGCCGAGCCCGGTGGCGACCATGCCCTCGCGGAGGTTGGCGACGCGCTTCGGCTCGGGCTCGGCGGCGGGCTCCGTCTGCAAATACCCCTCCTCCGCGGGGGTAAATGCAGACGCCGCGCCGGCCGGGACGCTCGGCGCCGCCGCCATCTGCTCGAGCAGGTCGGCGAACGGCTTCGCCTCGCCGACGAGGCGCTGCATCTGCGGCGTCGCCAGCCCTTCGCGGGTCGCCGCGTCGTTGCGGACCGGATGGCCTTCGGTCGGGACCGGGACCGCGAGGACCCGTTCGGTCTCCGCCGGCTCCGGCTCCTCGTCGTAGACGTCGATCCGCGGCCCGCCGCGGCGCGCGTCGACCTCTACGCAGCGCTTCTGGAAGAAGCCGCCGATGCCGCCGACGAGGCCCTCGCGGCGGCTGGTGATCACGGCGTCGGGCCCGAGGTCGGCGCGGATCTGCGGCAGCAGCTCCTCGATCGACCTGCCGCGATAGGTCTTCACCTTCGCGTCGGCGGTGGCAGTGGTGTCGTTCTCGGCGCCGGCGACCTGGATCGGGTCGGCGGCGGTCAGCGTCTCGGTCATACCTGGACAACCCCCATGTTCTCGACCCGGACTCCGGGCACGATCTCGTTGTAGGAACAGACGGTCAGTTGTGGCAGCGATTGCTCGACCAGCCGCCGCAGGTGGCGGCGGGCGCGGGCCGAGCAGAGAAGGACGGGACGGGCACCCTGGGCGAGCGCGCCGTCGAGCTGTTGGCCGAGCGCGGCGATCAGCGCCTGGGCCCGGTTGGGCTCCATCGCCAGCTGCTCGCCGTCCGGCGTCTGGGCGATCGATTCGCCGATCTCCTGCTCGATCGCCGGATCGAGCGAGATCGTCCGCAGGCGCATCGTGCCGTCGATGTGCGGCGCCGTGATCGTCCGCCCGAGCGCCGCCCGCGCGTACTCGGCGAGCACCGCCGGGTCGCGGGTGAGGCGCGACTTGTCGCCGATCTCCTCGACTATCGCGCCGAGGTCGCGGATCGGCACGCCCTCGCGCAGCAGCGCCTGTAGCACCCGCTGGACCTCGCCGAGCGAGAGCTGGTCGGGGACGACCTCCTCGACCGCGGCGGCGTTGGTCTCCTTCAGGCCGTCGAGCAGCTTGCGCGTCTCCTGGCGGGTGAGGAGCTCGGCGGCGTGGCCGCGGATCGTCTCGGTCAGGTGCGTGGCGACGACCGATTCGGGATCGACGACGGTGTAGCCGAGCGCCTCGGCCTCGGCCCGCGCGGCGTCCGGCACCCAGGTCGCGGGCAGCCCGAAGGCGGGCTCGGTGGTGGGGACGCCGGGCAGCTGGCCCGCCGCCTCACCGGAGTCCATCGCCAGCTGGTGGCCGGGCATGATCCGCCCCCGCGCGACCTCCGAGCCGCGTACCCGCAGCACGTATTCGTGCGAGTCGAGGCCGAGCTCGTCGTGGATGCGGACCGGCGGGATCACCGTCCCCAGTTCGCCCGCGAGCTGTTTGCGCATCGCGCCGACGCGGCCCATCAGCCCGCCGCCCTGGCCCGCTTCGACCAGCGGCACGAGGCCGAAGCCGATCGCCAGCTCGAGCGGGTCGACCGCGGTCGCCGGCTCGCCGCTGCCACCCGCGGCGGGCAGCTCCGGCGCGCCGCCGGCGCCGAGCTGGGCGACGCCGCCGGGGCCGAGGGCCTGGGCGCCCGGTTTCGGCATCCCGTCCTTGATCGCGTAGGCGACCCCGGCGAGCGCGCCGCCGATCAAGAGGAAGGGGACCTTCGGCAGGCCGGGGACGAGGGCGAAGGCGCAGATCACGCCCGCCGCCACCATCGGCGCCTTGCGCTGGGCGAAGATCTGCGCCGCGATGTCGTTGCCGAGGTCCCGTTCGGAGGCCGAGCGGGTGACCAGGATGCCCGCCGCGACCGAGATCAGGAGCGCCGGGATCTGCGCCGCGAGGCCGTCGCCGACGGTCAGCAGCGAGTAGTGCTGGACCGCTTCGGGGAAGGAGAGCCCCTGCTGCATCACCCCGACGACGATCCCGCCGATCAGGTTGATCATCACGATCAGGATGCCCGCGATCGCGTCGCCTTTGACGAATTTCGAGGCGCCGTCCATCGCCCCGTAGAAGTCCGCTTCGCGGGCGACGTCCTCGCGCCGCTGGTGCGCCTGCTGGTCGTTGATCTGGCCGGCGTTGAGGTCGGCGTCGATCGCCATCTGCTTGCCCGGCATCGCGTCGAGGGTGAAGCGGGCGGCGACCTCGGCGACGCGCCCGGCGCCGTTGGTGACGACGACGAACTGGATCACGATCAGGATCAGGAAGACGACCAGGCCGACGACGACGTTGCCGCCGACGACGAAGGTGCCGAACGCCTTGACCACCGAGCCGCCGTCGCCGTGGAGGAGGATCTGCCGCGTCACCGAGACGTTGATCGCGAGGCGGAACATCGTCGTCAGCAGCAAGAGCGAGGGGAAGGCGGCGAAGTCGAGCGCCCGCGGCACGTAGAGCGTCGCCACCACGATCGTGATCGCCGAGGCGATGTTGAGCGTGATGAAGAGGTCGATCAGGCCGGGCGGCAGCGGCACGATCATCATCACGACGACCATCACCACCGCCACCGCGGCGACCAGGTCGGCGTGCGTCAGCAGCTTCTTCATCGAGGCGCTCATGCGGCGCTCGCGATCGGCGCCCGCCTGCGGGCGGTGCGGTAGACGTAGGCGAGCAGCTCGGCGATCGCGCGGTAGAAGTCGGCCGGGATTTCGGCGTCGAGCTCGACCGCGGCGAAGAGCGAGCGGGCCAGCGGCGGGTCCTCGACCACCGGCACCTCGTTCTCCTCGGCGACCCGGCGGATCTCCAGCGCGATCAGGTCCTGGCCCTTGGCGACGACGACCGGCGCCGGCCGCTTGCCGTCGTATTCGAGCGCGACGGCGAAGTGGGTCGGGTTGGCGACGACGACGTCGGCGCCGATCACCGCGTTCATCATCCGCCCGCGCGACATCTCCGCCGCCTTGCGCCGGATCGCCCCGCGCAGCTCGGGCGAGACCTCGCCTTCTTTGTGCTCGCGCTTGACCTCCTCCTTGGTCATTTTCAGCCCTTTCTCGTGGCGGTGGCGCTGCCAGAGCAGGTCGGCGGCGCCGATCAGGAGGTACGCCGCCGCCGCCTTCCAGGCGATCCCGCTCGCCAGGCTCATCAGCTCGGCGCCGAAGGCGGGCGGTTCGAGGCCGGTCATCGCGGCGAGCCTGCCCATGCTCGGCAGCAGCGCCAGCGCCGCGATCACGCCGACGATCAGCACCTTGCCGACGCTCTTGAAGAGCTCCACTGCGGCGTTCGGGCCGAAGAGGTTCTTCGCCCCCTGCATCGGGTTGATCCGTTTGAAGTCCGGTTTCAGCCCGGCGGGGGAGATGCGCAGCCCGACCTGGAGGAGGTTGGCGCCGAGCGCGGCGAAGAAGCAGACGGCGAGGACCGGCGCCAGCGCCGTCGCGATCGCCATCGCCGAGGTCATCGCCAGACTGCCGAGCCCGGGGCCCCCGGCGACCTTTTCGGGATGGCCGGCGTTGCCGATCATCCCGCGCATCGTGTCGCCGAGGCCGTGGGCGATGTGGGGGCCGAAGACGGCGATCGAGCCGAGCGCGGCGACCAGCACCACGGCGCCGTTGAGGTCGGTGCTTTTCGCGACCTGGCCTTTCCTGCGCGCGTCGGCGCGGCGTTTCGGAGTTGCCTTCTCGGTGCGGTCGGCGGTATCCGGCATCGGGTCACCCGACCCCGATCCCGGCCAGGCCGGATTCGACCGAGCGCTGGAGCTGGTCGACGAACCAGCCGGACATGAAGGGCAGGGCGGCGGCGACGACCAGCAGGCCGACGATGATCTTGGCCGGGAAGCCGACCGCGAAGACGTTCAGCTGCGGGACGACGCGGGAGACGACGCCGAAGGCGACGTCGGTGAGGATCAGCGCCAGGAGCACCGGCCCGGCGACCTCGAGCGCGGCGCTGAAGATCCCGGCGAAGGCGCTCGTCGCCGCCTGGGTCAGCCGCGAGATCGACGGCGTCGACAGCATCGGCACCAGTTCGTAGGTGCGCGACAGCCCGCGGATCACCCAGGCCTCGCCGTCGATCGCGATGAAGACGAGGATGCCGACCATCGAGTAGAGCTGCGACATCGAGCCCGACTGGGTGTTGTCGACCGGGTTGATCAGCGAGCCGTAGTTGAGCCCGATCTGGGTGTCGATCATCGACCCGGCGGTGTCGACCGCGGCGAAGAGGCAGGCGATCGCGAAGGCGAAGCCGAGGCCGATGACGATTTCCTTCAGCGCCAGGCCGGTGATCTTCAGCGCGTCGTCGGGGATCGCCTGGCCGTGCAGGGCGAGCGGCGCGAGGCCGACGGCGATCCCGCAGGCGATGATCAGCCGGGCGCGCGCCGGCACCATCGTCGAGTTGAACGGCGGCGCCAGCAGGAAGAGCGGCGAGACGCGCGCCAGCACGAGGATGAAGCCGACGATCGTGTTGCGATCGAGCTGCGCGACCACTTCGTTCATCGGCTTTCTTCCTTCACCAGGCCCGGGATCGAGTGGTAGAGGTCGGACGTGTAGCCGACGACCTGGCCGAGCATCCACGGCCCGGCGACGATCAGCACGACGGCGACGGCGAGGATCTTGGGGATGAACGAGAGCGTCATCTCCTGGATCTGCGTGACCGCCTGGAAGATCGAGACCAGGAGGCCGACCACGAGCCCCGCCAGGAGCAGCGGCAGGCCGACCTTGAACGCGAGCAGGAGCGCGTCGGTCGCAAGCTTCATCACCTCGTCTTGGTTCATCTCAGTGGAAGCTTTCGACGAGCGACTGGAAGACGAGCGACCAGCCGTCGACCAGGACGAAGAGCAGGATCTTGAACGGCAGCGAGATGAACGAGGGGGGCAGCATGATCATCCCCATGCTCATCAGGGTCGAGCTGACCACCAGGTCGATGATCAGGAAGGGCAGGAAGATCAGGAAGCCGATCTCGAAGGCCTTCTTCAGCTCGCTGGTGACGAAGGCCGGGATCAGCACCCAGGTCGGCACGTCTTCGCGGGTCTTCGGCCGCTTCACCTTGGCGAGGCCGAGGAAGAGTTCGAGTTCGGAGTTGCCGGTCTGCTTGAACATGAATTCGCGCAGCGGTTCCTCGGCCCGTTCGAGCGCGACCTTGTCGCTGATCTGGTGCGAGGTCAGCGGGTCGAGCGCGTCGGTCTTCATCGCCTTCAGCGTCGGCGCCATCACGAAAAGCGTCAAAAAGAAGGCGATCCCGATCAGCACCTGGTTGGGCGGCGCGGTCGGGGTGCCGAGCCCGGTGCGGACGAAGCCGAGGACGATCAGGATGCGGGTGAAGCCGGTGGTGCAGAAGATCAGCGCCGGGACGAGGGTGAGGCCGCCGATCAGGACGAAGAGCTGGACGGCGTCTCCGCCTTCGATCTTCATCCCCGCACCGTCCAGGACCTGACGGTGTCCAGAACACGCGCGGTTCCGCCGCTCGACGCCCCTTTGCTTTCAAGGGTCAGGGGAGCAGCCTCCTCGACTTCGTCCTCCAGCAGTCCCAGCGCCCGCGCCTCCTCCTCGGAGTAGCTGCGGACCGGGGTGACCCCGTGCTCGCCGGAGCCGACGACCAGCACCTCGCGGCCCGCGCGGACCACGTGCAGCGAGCGGTTCTGGCCCAGCGGCAGCGTCGCCATCGAGGAGAGGCCGCCGCCGGCGGCCTTCTTCTCACGGCCCGCCTTGAACTGCTTCAGCACCCAGCGCAGGCCGAAGATGACCGCGATCACGATGCCGAGGCCGACGATCGTGCGGGCGATCGAGCCACCGGAGGCCGCGTGCGAGGCCGTCGAGGAGCCGCCCAATTCGAGCAGCTGCTTTTCGCCATGCGCCGCCGCGGCGGCAAATATCGGGGTTATGGGGAACGTCATCGGGGATGGACCGAACCTTTTGTCGGCTCGAATCCATCCCCCTAATCGGCCCGAGTGGCCACCGCTTTAGCCGATGAACGCCGCCTCCCCATCTTTCCCCGGTTCTGCGTCGATCCCCTCATCACTTTCGGGTGGGGCGTCGACCACCGGGCCGGCGATCTCGGTGATCCGCAGCCCGAGTTCCTCCTCGATCGCGACCACCTCGCCGCGCGCGATCACCCGGCCGTTGACCAGCAGGTCGACCGGATCGCCCGCCAGGCGGCCGACGGTGACGACGCTGCCGAGGCCGAGCGCCAGCGCCTCGCCGATCGTCATCCGGGTGCGGCCGATCTCGACCGCGACTTCGACCGGGACGTTCTGCAGTCGGCCGAGGTCGGTGCCGCCGCCGTCGGCCGCGGTCGTCGTCTGGCCGAGCTCCTCGTAGGTCATCTCCTGCGTCACTTTCGTGCCTCCCTCCATCACTGCACCACCAGGTCCGAGAAGACGATCTTCTTCGTCTTCACGTCGGTCGTCTTGTCCACTTCCTTGCGGATCTCCTCCTGGAAGTGGTGGCGGTCCCTGCGCGAGGTGAGCTCGCCGGCGGGGACCCCGGTCAGCGTGTCGGTGACGATCTGGCGGACCAGCGGTTCCTGTTCGAGCGTGCCGAAGCCTTCCGGCGGCGCCGCCGCGCCCTCACCGCCGCCGGTCGACTGACCGGGGGCCAGGACCAGCGCGATCGTCATTTTCGCGTAGCGGCCGCCGGCCAGGTTGAGGAGGAATTCTTTCGGCATCACGTAGACGGTGCCTTCGACCTTCTCCTTCGATTCCGACTTCGGCGCCAGCACCATTTTGTAGGCGAGACCGGCGACGACGAGAACGCCGATCGCGATGAGGATGAGTTTCTTCCTGCCTTTCATTGCGGCAAGCCTCCTTCCGGACTGCTGCCGCGCAGCAGGGCGATTTCGACCCGACGGTTGCGTTCGCGGCCGCGGTCCGAGGTGTTCGGGGCGATCGGCCGCTCGCCCGCGACGCCGCTCGCTTCGAGCCGCTTCGCGGCCACTCCGTGGCCGATCATGAAGGTCACGACGCCCGTCGCGCGGGCCACGGAAAGCTCCCAGTTGCTGGGGAATTCCGAGGTCGAGATGGGGACGTCGTCGGTGTTGCCCTCGACCGAGATCGGATGGCTGCGATCGAGGTTGACGAGGTTCGAGATCTCGCCCAGGAGCGGCGCCGCCTGCGGCTTCAGCGTGGCGCTGCCGGAGTCGAAGAGGACGCGGTCGGTGAGCAGCCGGATGACCAGGCCGCGCTGGTTGATCACGGTCTCGATCTGGTTGGCGAAGCCGTGTTCGCGGGCGTATTCATCGAGCTTGCGCTTGAGCGCCTGGAACTGTTCCTGTTCGGCCGCCGTCTGCGCGGCGCTCGCCTTCTGCGCGTGCAACGCTTCGATCGCCGCGGCGGCTTTTTCCTTGGTCGCTTCGGCGCCGCCGTCGGGGAGGATCGAGCCGCCGCCGCTGAGGAGGTGGGGACTGAACGCCTGCTCCAGCGTCTCCTTCAGCGTCTTGAATTTCGACACGTTGACGGCCGAGATCGAGAAGAGGACGACGAAGAGCGCCAGCAGCAGCGTGATCATGTCCGAGTAGGTGAGGAGCCAGCGCTCGCTGCCGCCGCCGGCCTCGCCGCCGCCGTGGTCGCCGCGCCGCGACTGCTGGCGGCGCCGTCTGGAGGAGGCGGGACGCATCAGGCGGCCGCTTTCAGCGGGTCGGCTTTCGGCGTCGCCGCCTTGGCGGGCGCCCCGGCGCCTTTGTCGGCGGCGGCCCGGCGGTCCTCGGGCGGGACGAAGGCCTCGAGCTTGTCGCCGACGACGCGCGGGTTGTCGCCCGCCTGGATCGCCAGCAGGCCCTCGATCGTCAGTTCGCGCAGCGAGGTCTCGGCGTCGGCGATGTGGTGCAGCTTCGAGGCGACCGGGAGGAAGATCACGTTGGCCGAGCCGACGCCGTAGAGGGTGGCGATGAAGGCGCCGGAGATCGCCGGGCCCAGGGTCGAGGGCTGGTCGAGGTTCTGCAGCACGTGGACGAGGCCGAGGACGGTGCCGAGGATGCCCATCGTCGGCGCGAAGCCGCCCGCTTTCTCGAACACCGTGCGGTCGGCGGCGGCGCGGCCGGTGGCGCCGTCGATTTCGTTCTCCAGCACCTGCAGGATCACCTCGGGTTCGGTCCCGTCGACGACCAGCTGCAGGCCTTTGCGGGTGAACGGGTCGTCGAGGTCGGCGACGCCCGACTCCAGCGCCAGCAGCCCTTCCCGCCGCGCTTTTTCGGCCAGGCCGACGAGCAGGTCGACCCGCCCCTGGAGGTCCTGGTGCGGGGTCGACATCGCCCGTTTGTAGAGCGACGGGATCCGTTTGACCGACTCCATCGAGGTCGAGGCCAGGGTCGCGCCGAAGGTGCCGCCGAAGACGATCAGGATCGCGGGCGGGTCGAGGAAGGCGCCGATCTGGCTGCCCTCCATCATCGCGCCGAGCAACAGCCCGACGACGGCCACTCCGATTCCTATCGCGGTCGATGCCTTCATCAGTTCTCCGCCGGGTTATCGACAGCCCGCAGCCGCGCTTCAGCGATTTGCGGGCCGACCCGGCGCAGGGCCCGCTCGAGCACGCCGACCCGCCACTCGCGGACGGCCGCCGCCACCGCGTCCGGGGACTCGTCGACGACGAGCTTGGTCCCCGTGGTCAGGGTGACGACGGTGTCCGGAGTCGACTCAACCGTGAGGATGAGGTCCGGGTTGAGGTCGAATTCCTCCGACCCGCCGAGTCGACGCAGACGGATCATCGCTTCAGGTTCACCAGGTCCTGCAGCATTTCGTCCGCCGTGGTGATCGTTCGCGAGTTGGCTTCGAAGCCGCGCTGCGCGTCGATCATGTTGGTGAATTCGGACGCGAGTTCGACGTTCGACATCTCCAGCGTGCCGGAGATCGTGAGGCCGAAGTTGCCGCCCGGCGTGCCGTCCTGGGCTTTGCCCGAGGCGGCGCTTTCGATCCAGTTGGAGCCGGTGGTGCGGACCAGGCCGGCCTCGTTCTGGAAGCGGGCGATCGAGACGAAGCCCGCGGTGACGCGTTCGCCGCCGCCTTCCGGGATGTAGCTGACCGCGCCGTCCTGGCCGATCGAGACGTCGGTCGCGCCTTTCGGCACCTGGATGTAGCTGTCCGGTTCGCCGTTCCCGGCTTCTTTTTTGCCGAGCACGTACTCGCCGCTCTGCGTCGTCAGGAACCCTTCGTCGTTGAAGGTGAAGTTGCCGGCGCGGGTGTATTCGACCTGTTTGGAGACCGCCGGCGGGGTGCCGTCGGCGACGATGAACATGCCTTCGCCCTCGATCGCCAGGTCGGTCGTTTCGCCCGTCGACTGCAGCGAGCCGCCGCCCATCATGTTGTCGATCGAGGCGAGCTGGACGCCGAGCCCGACCTGGGCGGCATTGCGGCCGGCCTGGCCGTTGCCCGGGGCGGTGGCGCCGATCTCCATCTGCGACAGCGAGTCGGCGAAGGTCGCCCGGCTCGCCTTGTAGCCGACGGTGTTGACGTTGGCGATGTTGTTCGCCGTCACGTCGAGCAACGTCTGGTGGTTCTTGAGGCCGCTGACAGCGGCGTACATCGCGCGCATCATGGTTGCTTCGTGTCCTTTCTCTCCGCGGCCCCCTCAGAGAGGTCCAGCCGTGGTCTGTGGTTGGTCCGGCGCCCCGCGTTCATGCGATGACGGCGGTGTCGATGTTGGTGAAGACCTGGGAGCGCATGTGCGCCTTGTCGAGCGCGGTGATCACGGTGCGGTTCGGCACGGCGACGACGAAGGCGTTGTCGTCGACCATCACCACGGCGGCCCGGGAGCCTTTGCTCGCGGCGAGGTCGACCCCGTTTTCCAGTCGCTTGACGGTCTGCGGGTCTTCGGTCATGCCGCGGCGCTCCACCCGTTCGGCGGCGTGCTTGGAGAACTGCACGCCCTTGGCGCTCTGCAGTTCCTCGGCGAAGCTGCCGCCGGGGGCGCCGTTGCCCGCAGGGCGCGCCGGGGAGACCGGCGCGACGTATCCCGTGCCGGGTCCCTGGACGGGTCCGATGCCGTTCACCGGGCTCATCTGACCTGCGACACCGTCCCCGGCGAGATGCCGCTCACGCCGCCGATCGTCAGGGAGGAGCCTTCTTCGCCGAAGTCGACCGATTCGACCGTGCCTTCGACCTTGGTGCCGTCTTCCTTTAGGTAGGTCACCTGGTGGCCGACCAGCGAGAGCGACTGGTTGGTGGCGATCATGCCGTTCAGTTCTTCGTTGGACACGGCCAGGTTGGTGACCTGCTCGAGGGTCGAGAAGGCGGCCATCTGCGACATGAATTCCTGGCTGCCGACGGGGCTCAGCGGGTTCTGGTTTTTCAGCTGGCCGACCAGCAGCTGGAGGAACTCGTCCTTGTTCAGGCCGCTGTTTTCGGCCGATTCCTTGGCCTTCTGGGCTTCGCCCGCCGCGCCGCTCCCACCGACTCCTTCGACTCCGCTCATCAGCTGCTCCTTCCGTTCAGGCGAGTACGTCGACGAGGACGCCGCCGCCGAGGTCGATGGTCTTGATCTGCTCCGGGGTTGCCGGGGCGTCGGGGTCTTCGCCGGCGGTGGCGTTGCCGGGTCGGGTTCCGGGAGCCTGGGCGCCTTCGCGGCCGTTCGGGCCGGCGTTCGCCGATTCGCCGCCGACCGAGATCTGGAGCGAGGCGAGTTCGAGGCCCTGGTCGGCGAGGCGCCGCTGCAGTTCGCCGGCGCTCTGCCGGAGCAGGTGCGCGGCGTGCGGGTTCTCGGCGACGACGGTCGCGGTGAGGCCCGAGCCGCCGCCGCGCAACAGGACTTCGACCCCGCCGAGCTCGGCCGGGTGGAGCGCGACGCGGGCCCGCGTGTAGCCGTTTTCGCCGGCCAGCCTGATCGTCGCCTCGAGCGCCGTGGCGGGGGAGGGGGCGGGCCCGGCGGGCGAGGCGAAGGAGAGGTTCTGGGTGGGGAAGGCGGCGGGAGCCTGGGCCGGCGCGGCGGCCGGCGCCGGCGTCGCGGTCGGCTGCGGCGCGGCCTGGGTCGGCGCCTGTCGCGTGTCGGTCGCGGCGGTCGCCGGCGCTTCCGCCTTGGCGCCCGCTTCGCCGCCGGCCTGATCCGCCGCGGGCCCGTTGTCCTGGGCGGACGCACCCGAGCCGCCGTCGCCCGCGGACCCCGACCCTCCGGTCTTCTCGCCGACCGCCGGAGCGCTCGCCGCCGCCGTTTCGCCCTCGCCGCCGTTCGCCTCGGTCGCCTTCGCGTCGCCTGCGCCCTTCGCCGCCGCCGGAGCGCTCGCCGCTTCGCCGCCGCCCTTCGCCGCCGCCGGCTTCGCGTCGGCACCCGCTTCGGCCGCGGCCTGGGCGGCGGCCTGGCCGGTCACGGCTTCGGCCGACGCCGGCAGTTCGATCTGTCCGGCGCCGGCCGGCGCGGTCGCGACGGGGGCCGGGCTGGCGAAGGAGGTCGGTTCGCCCGCGGCGGGCGCGGGCACGGTCGTCGTCGCTTCGGCCGGGAGGGCTTCGGTGCCCGGCGCGGTCGCCGCGCCCTGGGGCAGGGTCTGACCCGCCGCGGCGCCGGGGAGCGGCGCGGGCGCCGTCCCCGCGGCGCCCGCGCCCGGTTCGGTCAAGGTGAGTGGCGCGACGGCTGCGGCC
>DASZUH010000054.1:0-6653 GCA_035547715.1 Solirubrobacterales bacterium | reverse complement strand
CGCCAGCTCGCGCGGGTTGACCGCGCGGCGGTTCGCCCAGCGGTGCCCGGCGGCGACGACGAGGACGATGCGGTCGCGGGCGACGACCTTCGCCTCGAGGCCGTCGAGCGGGTCGAGCCCCTCGACGAAGCCGACGTCGGCACGGTCCTCGCGCAGCGCCGCGATCGCCGCCGGCGAGTTGACGACGTCGACCTGGGGATGGACGTCGGGGAGCTCGGCCCGGAAGGCGGTGAGCCAGGTCGGCAGCAGCGCCTCGCCGACGGTGTGGCTGGCGGCGATCCGCAACGGCCGCGCGGCGCGCGCGCCGGAGACGGCCTGCTCGGCGAGCAGCAGGGCGTCGAGCCCGCGCCGCGCTTCCGGGTAGAGCGCCATCCCCTCTTCGGTCGGGCGCACGCCCTGGCGGCCGCGGTGCAGCAGCGAGACGCCGAGCCGCCGCTCGAGCGCCTGGATCCGCTTCGTCGTCGCCGACTGGGTCAGGTCGAGCGCCTCGGCGGCGCCCTGCACGCTGCCCGACTCGACCGCGGCGAGGAAGGCGGCGAGCTCGCGCGCGGAGAGCGGATCGGGCATGGCCGGTATTCCATCACGACGTATTCCGGTTCGGAATACCGCGCGCCTGAAGCGACTGGTTCCCGGGGCCGCGCGGGCGCACCATCGGTACATGAGCACCGACGCCCTCACCTCCGACGTCCTGACCCTCCCCCGCCGCCGCCCGCGACGCTCGTTCCTGCGCGAGCTCGAGCGCCCCTCCCACGCCTTCGCCAACATCGGTCCCAACTGGTTCGCCTCGGTGATGGGGACCGGGATCGTCGCCAACGCGCTCGTCCTCCTCCCCTTCGACTGGCCCGCCGCGCGCGACATCGCGATCGCGCCCTGGGCGCTCGCCGTCGTCCTCCTCGTCGCGGTCACCGCCGCCACCGCCGTCCACTGGCTGCGCCACCCGCAGCGCGCCCGTGGCCACCTCGCCGACGCGGCGATGGCGCCGTTCTACGGCTGCCCGCCGATGGCGCTCCTCACCGTCGGCGCCGGGACCCTGCTGGTCGCGCCGCCGCTGATCGGCACCCACGCCGCGGTCGTCGTCGACTCGGTGCTCTGGGGGCTCGGCACCGGGCTCGGCCTGCTCGTCGCGATCGTCGTCCCCGGCCTGATGGTCCGGCGCCGCGATCTCGAGCCGCGGCACGCCCTCGCCACCTGGCTGCTGCCGGTCGTGCCGCCGATGGTCTCGGCCTCGACCGGGGCGGCGCTGATCTCCCACCTGCCGAGCGTCGGCGCCCAGCAGGCCCTGCTCTTCGCCTGCTACGCGATGTTCGGCCTCAGCCTGATGCTCTCGCTGCTGATGATCGCGCTGCTGTGGTTCCGCCTCGTCTTCGTCGACGTCGGCCCGGCGCGCCTGGTGCCGACGCTCTGGATCGTGCTCGGCCCGCTGGGCCAGTCGGTGACCGCCGCCGGGCTGCTCGGCCCGCACGCCGGCGAACTGGTGAAGGCGCCCTACGGCGAGGGCCTGGAGGCCTTCGGCGTCGTCTACGGCCTGCCGATCTGGGGCTTCGCCCTGGCCTGGATGGCGATCGCCGCCGCGATCACGCTGCGGACCGCGCTCCGCGGCCTGCCCTTCTCGCTCACCTGGTGGAGCTTCACCTTCCCGGTCGGCACGGTCGTGACCGGGATCTCGCTGCTGGCGACGCAGACCGCAGCCAGGCCCTTCGCCTGGCTCGCGGTCGGCATCTTCGGACTGCTGCTGGTCGCCTGGGCGACGGCGCTCGTCAACACGGTGCGCATCGCCTGGACCGGCGCCGCGTTCCTGCCGGCGCCTACCTCTCGACCGCCTTCCCCGGCTGCCTCACCAGCTTGAGGGCGATCGTCGCCCCCGGCGCGAGCACCTTGCCCGCCGGGCGGCTCTGGTGGATGACCTGGCCCCGCTTCTTCGCCGGGCCCTTCACCATGCTCACCTTGCCGAGCTTGCAGCCGGCGACGCGGAGCGCCACCTTGGCGCGGCCGAGTTCCTTACCGACCAGCTTCGGCACGGTGCAGCCACGGTAGGTGTACTGGTCGACGCGGCCGGTCGGGCTTTCGCCCGCCAGCGTGGTGGCGACGATGTCCACGTTGCCGGTCTTCAGCCGCTGCGGGACGATCGCGGTGATCTTTTCTTCGTTGACGACGGTGAAGCTCGCCGCCGGGGTTTCACCGAACATCACCGAATTGGTGCCGTTCAGGTTGGTACCGGTGATCGTCACCTTTTCACCACCGTTGACCGAACCGTGGTCGGGGCTGACACCGACGATCGCCGGTGCGGGCTGGACTTCGGCGCTGAGCTCGAGCTCCTGTCCCGACACGCTCAGCGCGGGCGCGTTGGTCGAGCCTTCGAAGGGCGGCGCGGAGAAGATCCCGTAGCCGGCCCCGGCCACGGTCGCCACACCGATTTCGTCGGTCGGATTGCTGGAGTCGACGGCGATCAGGTCGCCGCTGCGAATCGGCAGCTGGGTCGAGAACGTTTCGATCCCGTTGCCGTTCGGCTTCTCCGCCTGGCTCGAGGCCGTGGCGGTGTAGGCGCCGGCGCCGTTCGGGTGGAGCACCCGCAACGTGAACGGGCCGCCGACGGCCCCCTGCACCTTCCAGCGCACGATCGCCCCGTTGACCGGCGAGGCGAGGTTCGCCCCGGTCTCCGGCAGCGTCGTGTTGAACTGAGTTCGCACACCTTCGAACGGCGTCGATTTGAAGATGGGTGGCATCACGCTGCCCACCGTCACGGTCGTCGCCTGCGCCGCGACTGCGGCGACGAGGGCCCAGGCACAGGCCACCGCCATCGCCAGGCCCCCGATGCGGCCGGCGCGCCGGCCCTTACCGTTACTGCTCTTGCGTACGCGTACATCTCTGCGTCCGGGTGCAGACATGCTTCTTCCCTCCCTGTACGGGTCGGTTTTTTCGCGCCGCCAAACTCGCGGCGCCGTCAGATGCCGAAAGAACCCGGGAGCGGAAAGAAAGGTGCGGCGGGGGTGCCGCTAAACGTCGAGAGGGGCCTCGGGATTCGCCTCGAGCTGGCGCCGGCGCGCCTCCTCGATCGTCCGTTCGGCGTCGTGCAGCGGGTGCCAGCCGTCGGTCTCGACCGGCTTGTCTTCGAGGTTCTTGTAGACGCTGAAGAAGTGCTCGATTTCCTGCTGGAGCTGGTCGGGCACGTCGTCGAGGTCTTCGATGTGGGACCAGCGCGGGTCGCGGGTCGGCACGCAGATCACCTTGTCGTCGGCGCCCTTCTCGTCGCGCATCTTGAAGAGGGCGACGGGCTTGACCGGGGTGACGCAGCCGGGGAAGGTCGGCTCGGAGCCGACGACCAGGCAGTCGAGCGGGTCGCCGTCCTCGCCGAGGTAGCCCGGCAGGAATCCGTAGTCGGTCGGGTACACCGTCGAGCCCGAGAGGAACCGGTCGAAGACGACGCGGTCGAGGCCCTCGTCGTACTCGTACTTGTTGCGGCTCCCCTTGGGGATCTCGATGAAGGCGAGAAGCTGGTTCTCGTTGACTGGCTCGTTCAAGTCGGTCGGCTGGGGAAGGAGGCTGCGGCGGGGAAATCCTCCGAGGAGGAGCCGGAACACTAGTTGCCGGGACGCCGAGGTGCCTTGCGCCCTCCCGGTACCCTCCGTTTCCCGCTCTGCGAGTAGGTTTTCCCGGTGCCGGGGCCGCAGCTCGACCACGTCCAGATCGCCGCGCCGCCCGACTGCGAGCCGGCCGCCCGCCGATTTTTCGCCCTCGGCGACCCGGCGCCGCGACCGGATCTCGAGGTAGTCGTCGTAGGCTGAGGGGCGTGCGCGCCATCCTCATCCTCGCCGCCGTCGCCGCCCTCGCCATCCTCCTGGCCGGCTGCGGCGGGGACGAAAACACGCTCGAATCGCTGGCCGGGACGCCCGCCTCGGTCCACATCGTCAACGACGTCGAAACGATGGCTCACGCCTGCGCGAAGAAGGACAAGGAGACGCGCGAAGCGGCGGTCAAGGCCTACACGAACCTGGCGAAGATCACCTCGATCCACCCCGACGCGACCTTCGGCCCCGAAGAAGGCTCCGAACTGACGATGCGCCGGCTCCTTCGCCGCACGGTCGAAAAGACCGGCCACTGCATCGGCATCAGCGTCGACAAGAACGGCGAATTCCACGTCGAATGAGGTGCGGTCGGCCCCCCGCGTCAGACTTCTTCCATGCTCACCCTCTACGGCGCCTGCGCGCTCACCTTCATGATGCTGATGTACGCGCTCGAGTCACGCGGGCGCAACTTCATCCTCGCCTTCGCGGTCGGCTGCGTCCTCTCCAGCGCCTACGGCTTCCTCTCCGGCGCCTGGCCCTTCGGCGTCGTCGAGCTGATCTGGTCCGGCGTCGCCGTCAACCGCCGGCGCAGCGTCGCGCCCGCATGAGCCCATTCATCGGGCGCGCCCGGGACGGCGAGGCGTGCAAACTTCGCCACCCGACGGGCGTTCAGTCCTTGGGATGCCAACCATGAAACTAAAGATCGCGCTTGCCGCCGGCCTGGCCGTCCTCTCGCTGCTCTTCGCCGCCGGTCCGGCCGGGGCGACGGTGCCCGCCGGATTCGGCGACGAAACCGTGTTCGAAGGCCTCTCGAATCCGACGATGGTCAGGTTTGCTCCGGACGGGCGCGTCTTCGTCGCCGAGAAGGGCGGAAAGATCCTCGTCTTCGAAAACCTTCAGGACGAAACGCCTGAAGTGTTCGCCGACCTCTCGAAACCGGTCTACGACTTCGAAGACCACGGCCTCCTCGGGATCGCGCTCGACCCGATGTTCGATCTGGGCAGTCCTTACGTGTACGCGATCTACAGCTTCAACCACGAACTCGCGAACCCGGCGACGCAGGAACCGCTGGTGAGTGACCCGGAGGCCGAAGACCCCGCCTGGGGTTCCGCCGGGCCGGACTTCGAAAACGACCGGTGCCCGGACTCCGAACAGGCCGAACGGGAAGACAAGGTGGAAGAACACGGGTGCGAGGTGAGCGGGTTGGTGGTGCGGATGACCGCCGACGGCAACCACGCCTACCCCTCGGCCGAAGAACCGGCGCAGAAAGTCCTGGTCGAAGGCTGGTGTCAGCAGTCGACGACCCACTCGATCGGGGACATCGGCTTCGGGCCGGAAGGCGACCTGTTCGTCAGCGGCGGCGAGGGCTCGATGTTCTCGAAAGCCGACTACGGCGAGTTCGGCAACCCCTGCGATGACCCTTACGAAGAACCGCACGGCGAAAACCAACAGCGCCGGTCGAACGCCTTGGGCGGCTCGCTGCGGGCACAGAGCGTGCTCCGGGACCACAGCCTCCCGGGCCACGAGACCTTGCTCTCCGGGACGGTCCTGCGCATCGACAAAGCCACCGGCGAAGGGGTTCCGGGGAATCCGCTCTACGCGACCAGCACCGAAAAGAACGCCAAACGCATCATCGCCTTCGGCTTCCGCCAACCGTGGCGGTTCGCCTTCAACCCGCGGACCAGCAAGCTCTTCGTCGACAACGTCGGCGACGGTACCTATGAGGAGATGGATCGGCTGGAGCTGGACGGGGCGGCCGACTACGGCGATGGTGTTCCCGCGTACAACTCGGGCTGGCCGTGTTACGAAGGCGGCCCCGCGGGACCACACAGGAACGAACACTATACGTACGCAAGTGAACCGTTCCCGACGCTCCAATTCTGCATCGACATGTACGAAGCGGAAGAAAACGGGGAACCCGAGACCAGCGCCCCGTTCTACTCCTACGAACACTCCGGCCCGATCGTGCCGGACGACTCCTGCGACCCCGCACCCACCCTGACCGACATCGGTGGGATCTCGTTCTACGAAGGTTCGAACTATCCGGCCGAATACAAGAACTCACTCTTCTTCGCCGACCCTATCCGCGGTTGCATCTACGTCATGAAAGCCGGCCCGGACGGTGAACCCGACCCGGCGACGGTGACGACCTTCGTCTCCGGCAAGAGCCCGTTCTCCTTTCCCGGCGTCGATATGGAACAGGGTCCGGAAGGCGACATCTTCTACACCGAGTTCGACAGCGGCCCGGGCTACGGAACCGTCCACCGGATCACCCACGCGCCCGAAGAAAAGTCGACACCCGAAGAACCGCCAGCCGAAGAACAGTCACAGCCGCCGACTTCCGACTCCACGTCCACTTCGCCGGCCGCCGGCGCGACGGTCGAGACGCCATCCGTCGCCTATGCCCCGCCCAGGCTCCGCTGGCACCCGGCGAAGAAGACGGGCAGAACGACCGCCAGGTTCACCTTCCAGGCGGCGGCGGGGCTGACCTTCTGGTGCTCGCTCGACGGCAAGGCCTTCTCTCGCTGCAGATCGCCTCGGATCTACAGGCACCTCACCGCCGGCCCGCACGATTTCCGCGTCTTCGCGGTCGACTCCGACGGCAAGCGGGCGACGCCCACCACGAGATACGACTGGACGCTGAAGAGGTCGGCGACGTCGAACCGAGCCGGCTGACCCCCTACTCGACGCCGCTGCAGGGGAAGCGGAGCTTGATCCGCCGCATGCCCGTCGCCGTCGCTTCGGAGTCGAACATCAACAGCCGGGTGAAGTACCGGCGGCCCTTCTGCGGGCAGAATTCAGGCCGGAAGAGGCGGACCGTGGCGCGGTCATGGCCGACCTTGTCGCAGGCGACAAGCGGCACGCTCGGCG
>DASZUH010000053.1:0-5385 GCA_035547715.1 Solirubrobacterales bacterium | reverse complement strand
CGACACGGTCGGGATGTGGGAGAGGCGCTGCTCGGTCC
The DNA here is from genome assembly GCA_035547715.1 of Solirubrobacterales bacterium. Taxonomy (GTDB): domain Bacteria; phylum Actinomycetota; class Thermoleophilia; order Solirubrobacterales; family 70-9; genus VAYN01. The sequence goes on along the minus strand of DASZUH010000053.1, from coordinate 5,347 downwards.
GCTCGACCGCGAACGGCAGCAGCTCCCCCATGTGCCCGATCACGATCGTCAGCTCGGGGAAGCGGTCGAAGAGGCCGCTCACCATCATCCGCAGGCAGTGGCTGGCGGTCTCCACCGTGAACGCCCAGGTCGGGCCGAGCAGCGCCTCGCGCCCCTCGTAGTAGCGGCGCTCGGTCGGCAGCGGGTTGCGCGGATGCAGGTAGAAGGGGACGCCGAGCGCGGCGACCCGCTCCCAGAACGGCAGGTAGGCCTCTTCGTCGTAGTAGGCAGCGCCGGCGAGGTCGCCGACGCTCGAGTAGCCGTTGACGAGCGCCCCGCGGAAGCCGAGCTCCTCGACCGCGCGCTGCAGCTCGTCGGCCGCCGCCGCCGGGTCCTGCAGCGCCAGCGCCGCCAGCCCGACGTAGCGGTCCGGGTGCGCGGCAACCGCGTCGGCCAGCGCGTCGTTGGCCGCCGCCGCCTTCGCCGTCGCCTCGGCCGGGTCGACGATGTCCTGGATGCAGGGCGCCGCGAGCGAGACCGCGGCGACCTCGATCCCGGCCGCGTCCATGTCGGCCAGGCGCACCGCGTCGGTCTCCTGGAGGGCGTCGGCCATCGCCGTCCACTCCTCCTCCTTCCAACCGATCGAGCCGAAGATCGTGTCCTTCAGCTCCGGCGTGACGAAGTGCTCCTCGACGGCGATCTTTCCGCGCATCAACCCTCCTCGAAATGGCCTCCCTTGCCCTCCTCCCGATCCTGGCACGCCGTTACGTAATAGTCAACTTGCTACGCATCGTGTAATGTCGGCGCTGGGAAATCGACGACCAGAGGAGGTCGCAGGAGATGGAGAGCGGAACCCCGAATCTGCGCACGGACACGCCCCGGGCGACGCCGGTCGACGTGTCGAAGCTCGGCTTCCACGTGGTCACGACGCGGGACGTGGCGGCGATCGCGGCGCACTACGAAGAGGCGCTGCAGCTGGCGCGCACGGGCGAGGAGGACGGCACCGTCTACCTGACCACGGCGGGGGACCACCACTCGGTGGCGATCCGGGAGGGCGAGCCGCACGGCCGCGCCGCGCTCGGCTTCGAGATCAACGGCACGCTTGAGGAGACCGCCGAGCGGCTGACCGCGGCCGGGATCCCCTTCGAGCGCCGGAGCGACCCGGAACCGGGCATCGGCGACGCCCTCGTCATCAGCGAGTTCGAGAGCGGCACGCCGCTCACCCTCTACAAGACGCAGGGCTCGAGCGGTGTCGGCTCGGTCGTCGGTCCCCGTCCGGCGAAGCTCGGCCACATCGCCTCCTACGTCGAGGACCTCGGCGCCGGCCACGAGTTCTACCTCGGCGTCCTCGGCTTCCGCTGGGCCGACACGATCGGGGACTTCTTCAGCTTCCTGCGCTGTAACGCCGACCACCACGTGGTGAACATGATGGTGTCGAAAAAGCGCGCGGGACTGCATCACGTCGCCTACGAGATGCGCGACTTCATGCACCTGAAGGAAATGCTCGACCACCTGGCGACGAAGGACATCCGCATGGCCTGGGGACCGGGCCGCCACGGCGTCGGGCACAACATCTTCACCTACCACCCCGACCCCGACGGCAACTTCATCGAGCTCTTCACCGAGCTCGACATCATCGCCGACGAGGAGACCGGCACCTTCGAGCCGCGGCCGTGGCACGAGGAATGGCCGCAGGGCCCGAAATTCTGGAGCCCCGCGCCCGCCGCCGCGAACAAGTGGGGTTGGATCAACCCCGACTTCCTCGACCACTAGGGGGAAGGCGATGCGCGCCGTCGTGATGCGCGAGTTCGGCGACGAGGACGTCCTCCGCCTAGAGGACGTGCCCGACCCGAGCCCCGGCCCGAGCCAGGTGCTGGTCCGGGTGGTTGCGGTCGAGGTGTCACGCACGCGTGACATCGCCACCCGCACCGGCCGCCACCCGTTCAGCGCTTTCGTCACGCTTCCGCGCATCCTCGGTGGCGATTTCGGTGGCGTGATCGAGGCGGTCGGCGCGGGTGTCGACCCGGGCCTGATCGGCCGCCGCGTCGCCGTCTCCAACACCGAAACCTGCGGCGAATGCGAGGAGTGCCTGGCCGGCCACGAGGAGCGCTGCCTGCAGCTGACGCTGCTCGGGATCCACCGCGATGGCTCCTACGCCGAGCTGGCGACGGTCGCCGCCGGCAACGCCCACCGGGTCCCCGACGACCTGCCGCTGAGCGAGGCCGCGGCGCTCGCCGCCGACGGCTCGATCGCCTTCACCCAGCTCAAGGTGGCCGGGGTCGGGCCGGGGACGAAGCTGCTGGTGACCGGGGTAACCGGCGCGCTCGGCTCGACCCTGGCGGCGCTCGGCGCCCACCTCGGGGCCGAGGTGATCGGGCTCTCCCGCCGCCCCGGCGAGGTCTCCCCGGGCCTGCCGCTGAGCCACAACCTCGACGCCGCCGACCCCGAGCTGACCGACCGCCTCCTTGCCGCCACCGACGGCGAGGGCATCGCCGCCGTCGCCGACAACGTCGCCGCCCCCGACGCCTTCGCCAAGTACTTCGCGGCGCTCGCGGTCGGCGCCTGCGTCGTCTTCTCCGGCGCGATCGGCAACCCCGAGCTGCCGGTCCTGCCGGTCCCCGCCGGGCCGCTCTACGTCAAGAGCATCAGCCTGCTCGGCGTCCGCACCACCACCCCGGCCGACCGGCGCCGCCTCTGGGAGCTGGTCGACGCGGGCTTCCGCCTGCCGCTCGGCTCGATCGCCGAGATGCCTCTGGAGGAAGCGGCGGCGGCGCACGCGCTGATCCGGCGCGGCGGTCAGCACGGCCACACGATCCTCACGGTGGGGTCGTGAGTGGGCCGACCCACGACGTGGCGATCGTCGGCTACGGGCCGACCGGGATGACGCTGGCGGCGCTGCTCGGCCGCGCCGGGCACCGCGTCGTCGTCCTCGAGCGCCATCCCGGCCTCTACAACCTGCCGCGGGCGGCCTGCTTCGACGACGAGATCATGCGCACCTTCCAGAAGCTCGGGGTGAGCGAGGAGGTGCTGCCGGGGGCGATCGTCCAGCGCGACTACGACTGGGTCAACGGCGCCGGCGAGACGCTGGTCGAGATCTCCTACGACGACCCCGCGCCCGGCGGCTGGGCGCAGCTCTACATGATGTACCAGCCCCATATCGAGGACGTGCTCGACCGGCTCTGCCGCTCATTGGCGACGGTCGAGGTGCGCCAGGGGGTGACGGTCGGGGCGCTCGCCGCCGACGACGGCAGCGTCGAGGTGCGCGGGCGGGACGCGGACGGCGCCGAGGTCGAGGTGCGCGCCCGCTTCGTCGTCGGTGCCGACGGCGGCACCGGCTTCGTCCGCCCCGCGCTCGGGATCGGCTTCGACAGCTACGGCTTCGAAGAGAACTGGCTGGTCTGCGATTTCGAGTGCCCGCCGGGGCTCGACGGCGTCCCCACCTTCCGCCAGGTCTGCGACCCGGCGCAGCCGATCGCGATCGTCCGCATCGGCCCCGAGCACCAGCGCTTCTCGTTCATGCTCGAGCCCGACGAAGACCGCACGACGGCGACCGACCCGGACCGGGTCTGGGCCCGCGTCGCCGACTACCTCACCCCCGCCGACGCCGAGCTGATCCGGGTCGCCAACTACGTCTTCCGCTCGCGCGTCGCCGAGCGCTGGCGCCAGGGCCGGGTGCTGCTGGCCGGCGACGCGGCGCACGAGATGCCGCCCTTCCTCGCCCAGGGTATGTGCAGCGGGATGCGCGACGCCCACAACATCGCCTGGAAGCTCGACCTGGTCCTGCGCGGGCTCGCGGGCGACGCCTTGCTCGACACCTACCAGCCCGAGCGCGAGCCGCACGTCCGCTTTATCACCGAGAAGGCGATCGAGCTGGGCCGGGTGCAGACGCTGCGCGACCCGGAGCGGGCGCGCGAGCGCGACGAGCGGATGCTGGCGGCGCGGGCGGCCGACCGGGCGCCGGAGAAGCTGCGCTACCCGGCGCTCGCCGGCGGCGCGCTGACCGAGGGCATCGGCGCCCCGCACGCGGGCGAGTTCTTCGTCCAGGGGCGGGTCGGGGCGGCGCGAGGCGAGGGGCTCTTCGACGACATCGTCGGCCAAGGCCCCTGCATCGTCGCCGTCGACGGGGCGTCGGCCGGGCTCGACGGGCGGCGGCGCGAGGAGTGGGCGGCGATCGGCGGCCGCATCGCGCGGCTCGGCGACGGCGCGAACGACGAGCGAGCCGGCGACGGCGCCGCGCCCTCCGACGGCTCCGCGCTCGGCGACACGGCCCTCGTCGACCGCGACGGCACCTACGCCGCCTGGTTCGACGCCCACGCCTGCGCGGCCGCGGTCGTGCGACCCGATTGGTACCTGTTCGGTACCGCCGCCGATGGCGCGAGACTGGCGGACCTGGTCGACGCCACCCTGGCGGCGCTCGGCGGCGGCAGATGACGGCAAGAGGAAGGGCGGCACGGTGACCGAGAAGGCGGAGGCGAGCTCACAGCAGGGGATCAAGTCGATCGAGGTCGGCGCCCGCGTGCTGCGGGCGCTGGAGCGGGGGCGCGGCCCGATGTCGCTGTCGGAGGTCGCCAAGGGCGCCGACCTCCACCCGGCCAAAGCGCACCGCTACCTGACCAGCCTGACCCGCACCGGCCTCGCCTCCCAAGACACGGCCTCCGGCCTCTACGACCTCGGCTCGGCCGCCCGCGCCCTCGGCGTCGAGGCGGTCCGCCGCGCCGACTCGGTCCGCACCGCCTCGGCCTTCGCGGTCGAACTGCGCGACGAGACCGGCCACACCGTCAACACCTCGGTCTGGAGCGAGGGCGGCCCGGTCCTGGTCGGCTGGGACACCGGCGCCCACCTGCTGCCGATCGTGATCCGGCTCGGCTCGACCCTGCCGATGCTCGACTCCGCGGTCGGCCTCGTCTTCCTCGCCAACCTCCCCAAGGCGGCGACCGCGCCGGTGGTCAAGGCACAGCAGAAGCAGGGCGCGACGCGCGAGATGCCCGCGGCCGCGGTCGAGGAGCTCCGCCGCGCCGGCCGCGACGAGCCCTTCGCCCGCACCGTCAACCAGATGATCTTCGGCCTCGCCGCCCTGGCCGCCCCGGTCTTCGGCCCAGGCGGCGAGATCGAACTGGCCCTCGGCCTCGTCCTGCCCGGCGGCATGGCCTCGGAGCGCGAGATGGACCGACTCGGCGCCCAGGTCCGCGCCGCCGCCGACCGGGCGTCGCAGGAGCTCGGCTTCAGCGGTTAGCGTGGGGCGCGGGGCGGCCGCGCAGCCGTCCGGTGCGTCCGGCGGCGACCCGCGGCCGGGGGCGGCCGTCCGAGTTGGTCCCGGGCGTCTCGTGGCGGCCCTGGCAGGTTGTGACCGCCCCGAGACGCCCGGGAC
>DASZUH010000052.1:0-9482 GCA_035547715.1 Solirubrobacterales bacterium | reverse complement strand
GCGACGACCGGAGGACGGCCACGGGCCGGCGACGGGCGTGGCTCCCGGGGGAAGGTCACGGCGACGGGAGTAACTCCGGGCTCCCGTCACCCTTCCGCCGGGTTCGTCACGGATCCTCATGCCTTCGGTCACCTCCGCCGGGGTCCGGGACGAACAGGTTGCCAGCCGGGGCCCGGGAAGTCGGGAGGAGGCGTGACGTTCCGGGCGTCTTCGTCACGGGACCCGCGCCTTCGTGACCGATCATGCGCTCCTTCCTGGTGATACGCGCACGTCCGCCCGGCGCTCGTCACGAACCCTTGCACCTCTCCCCACACACCCGGCCTTCTCGGTGGCGGCCTCAACCAGCCCGGGCCGCTACCGAGAAGGCCGGGCGCAACTCGGACGGCCGCCAGGTCCGGGCCCCTCGCCCCGCCCGTGTACACCCACACTTGACGCGTGTGAAGCCTCATTGTTAGAGTGCCGCGCGGACCAAGGAGGAGGAGAACTATGGCTGACCGCATTCTGATCGAGGCCGGCACCGTGCTGACCATGGACCCGGACCTCGGGGTGCTCGAACCGGGGCAGATCCTGGTCGAGGACGGCAAGATCGTCGATGTCGGTACCGACCTCGGGGTGACCGACGCGGCGCGGATCGAGATGCCGGACGCGATCGCGATGCCGGGCTTCGTCGACACCCACCGTCACACCTGGCAGGCACCGCTGCGGCTCCTCGCCTCCGACTGGACGCTCGGCCACTACCTGATGGGCATCCACTCGGGCTTCTCCAAGCACTTCCGCCCCGAGGACACCTACATCGGCAACCTTCTCGGCACCTCGGAGGCGCTCGACTCGGGGATCACGACGCTGCTCGACTGGTCCCACAACCTGCGCACGCCGGCCCACGCCGATGCCGCCGTCGAGGGCCTCAAGGACTCCGGCGCGCGCGCCATCTTCGCCCACGGCTCGGGCGCCGAACAGTGGTCGAACCTACCCAGCCCGGTGCCGCATTCCGACGACGTCAAGCGCCTCCGCGACGAGTTCTTCTCCTCCGACGACCAGCTGGTGACGCTGGCGATGGCCCTGCGCGGCCCGCAGTTCGCGACCAAGGAGGCGACGCTCGCCGACTACGCCCTGGCCAGGGAGGTCGGCACGCGGATCACGGTCCACGTCGGCGACGGCGAGTGGGGCCGCTCCCGCCCGATCGAGTGGCTGCGCGACAACGACCTGCTCTCCGACCAGGTCACCTACGTCCACTGCAACGAACTCGCCGACGATGAGCTGCAGATGATCGCCGACTCCGGCGGTACCGCCTCGGTCGCGGCGACGGTCGAGATGCAGATGGGCCACGGCTGGCCCGCCACCGGGCGCCTGCTCGACCACGGCATCCGGCCGAGCCTCTCGGTCGACGTCTGCTCCTCGATCGGCGGCGACATGTTCGGCCTGATGCAGACCGCGATCTCCTCGCAGCGCGCGCTCGACCACGCCCGCGACGTCGAGGAGGGGACCGGCCTCGCCGACGAGCTGCGGCTCAGCTGCAAGGACATGGTCGAGTTCGCGACCCTGCAGGGCGCGATCGCCTGCGGCCTCGACGACAAGGTCGGCAGCCTCACGCCCGGCAAGGAGGCGGACCTGATCATGATCAAGGCCGACAACCTCGCCCTCACCCCGATGAACAACCCCTGGGGCGCGGTCGTCTACGCCGCCCACGCGGGCAACGTCGACACCGTCCTGGTCAGAGGCCGCGTCGTCAAACGCGACGGCAGGCTGACCGACGTCGACGTCGATCGCGTCCGCCGCCTGGCGCTCGAGACGCGCGACCACCTCCTGGCCGAGGCGCCCGGAGATCCGACCATCGCCGATGCGGGCATCGGCGGCGACTGGATCCCGGAGCAGGTCCGCGCCTAGGCGGCCTTCCCGCCACCCCCGCAGCCACCGGCCGCCGCCTGGGCGCGCGGCCGGCCGGTGCGCGCACACCTACCTGCACCCCTGAAGTGTGCATTTACGTGGAAACGTCCCTGAACAAAAAAGGCAGTGAATGTTTGCTTGGCCTTGACATGGTGTTTAACGACGTGGTACGAATTCCGCCTGCGGCGTAAACAGGGCGCCGCACCTGGGTTGGAGAGAAAGCTTGAACGCACTTAAAAGCAGAGTCGCGTCACCGTTCGCTGCGATCTGGGTCGCCACCTTCCTACTCTTCGTGGTCAGCCCCTTCGTCGCCTCCGGCAGCCTCAGCCATGCCGCCCTGCAGGGCATGCTGCCGTTCGCCGGGATCCTCGCGATCGCCGCGATCGGCCAGACCCTGGTGATCCAGCAGGGCGGCCTCGACCTCTCCGTCCCCGGCATCTTCTCGATGGGCGCGGTGCTGATCGTGACCATCCCCGGCGGCAGCGAGGGCTCGCTGATCCCGGCGCTGATCGTCGTCGCCCTGGTCGGCCTCGCCGGCGGCCTGATCAACGGCATCGCCGTCACCCGCTTCGGGATCACGCCGCTGGTCGCGACGCTCGGCTCGAACGCGATCTTCATCGGCGTCGTGATCCAGGCGACCGGCGGCTCGATCGCCTTCAAGGCGACCCACAACTGGCAGACCTTCACCGCCGACAAGGTGCTCGGCGTCCCGATCCTCGCCGTGCTCGCGCTGATCCTGACCGTCCTCGTCGCCCTCTTCATCTCGCGCACGATCTGGGGGCGGCGCTTCGTCCTCGTCGGCTCGAGCCCGCTCGCCGCCCGCGCCGCCGGCCTCGCGGTCGAGCGCTACCAGCTCGGCGCCTACGCCGGCGCCGGCCTCGCCTACGCGCTCGCGGGCGCGCTGCTCTCCGGCTACCTGCAGTCGCCGCCGCTCCTGCCCGGCAACGAATACCTGCTGCCGACGATCGCCGCGGTGGTGCTCGGCGGCACCGCCCTCGGCGGCGGCCGCGGCAGCGTGATCGGCACCGCGGTCGGCGTGCTCTTCCTCTCCCAGCTCGAACAGGTGATCTCGGCGCTCGGGGCGAAAACCTCGGTCGAGTACCTGATCCAGGGAGCGATCGTCGCGCTCGGCATGGGCCTGCGCAACGTCCCGTGGAACCAGATCCTGCCCGGCCGCAGGGGCGATGTCGACGTGGCCGTGGACACGACTTCCCCGGATACCGCGAGCGGCACCGGCCGCGCGCTTCTCAGTGAACACAAGGAGGAGGACTCAATCGATGTCAGCAAGACCTGATCGCTCGCGGGTGAAGGGGGTGGCGCTGCTGGCGCTGGTCGCCCTGCTCGCCGCGCTCGTGCTCTCGGCATGCGGCGGTGGCAGCAGCTCGAGCAGCAGTGCCCCGGAAAGCGGCACCGAAGCCGAAACCGAAAGCGAAAGCGCGGGCGGCGCCGCCGAAAACGAAGGCGAAACCGAAACCGCCGCCGCGGGCGAAAACGCCTGGTGCGGTTCGGAAGGCATCACCCTGGGCATCCAGGACGGCGGCGGCCTGAACGCCTGGTCGAAGGAATCCCTCGAACAGGTGCAGCTGGTCTCGAAAGCCTGTCCGGCGGTCGAAAAGGAAATCATCGTCGACGCCGACTTCGAACCGCAGAAGGCCGTCTCGGGGATCCAGAGCATGATCTCCCAGGGCGCCAACGCGATCGTCCTGATCCCGGACTCGGGCAACTGCGCCGAGGTCCCGGCGATGCGCCAGGCGATGCAGCGTGACATCGTCGTCGTCCCCTGGGCCGCCGACCCGTGCGGCACCGAAGGCACCGACTACACCAAGTACATCGACTGGGACACCAAGGCCGCCGGTCGCGAATGGGCCGAATGGGTCATCGAACAGATGGGTGGCAAAGGCAAGCTCCTCTACGAGGGTGGCCCCGCCGGCAACACCGTCAGCTCGAACGCCGCCGAAGCGATCGCCGAAGTGGTGGAAGAAAACCCGGGCGTCGAACTGGTCGAACCGATCAGCTCCGAAGAATGGCCCGTCACCAACTGGGATCCGGCGGAAACCAAAAAGCTGACCGCCGCGATCCTCGCCAAGCACCCTGAAATCAACGGCCTGATCAACGACTACGGCGCCTCCGTCGAGGCCGAGGTCCAGGCGTTCCAGGCAGCCGGCAAGGAAATCCCGGCCGTCGCCGCGAGCGAGTCCAACGCCCTCGCCTGCACCTGGAAGGAAGAAAAAGAAAACGGTCACGAATTCCCCCTGATGACCATCTCGTCGCGCAACTGGCTCGGCCGTTACGCCGCCCAGTTCGCGATCGCCGAAGCCTCCGGTGGCACGCCGCCGGCGCTGAAGAACAACGGCATCATCACCCTCGGTCAGTGGGAGAACTCGGTCTCCGGCAAAGAACCGAAATGTGACCCGAGCGCGAGCCCGGAAGCCTCGTTCTCGAACAAGATGTCGGAAGAAGAAACGGCCAAGATCGCGCTCGAAGGCTGAGCCCGAGGCCGGGAAACACACAGTAAGGAAAGCCATGGAGTCGTCTCCCCAAACCGATCACACCATCGCCCTGCGGCTCACCGACGTGCGTAAGTCCTTCGGCGCGGTCCGCGCGCTGAAGGGTGTGACGCTCGAGGTGCGCGCCGGTGAGGTGCACGCCCTGTTGGGCGAGAACGGGGCGGGGAAGTCGACTCTGATGGCGGTCGCCGCCGGATCCCTGGAGCCCGACGAGGGCACCGTGGAGATCGCCGGGGCGACGCTGAAGACCGCCAGCCCCGGCGCCGCCCAGGCGCTGGGGCTGGGCGTCGTCTACCAGCACCCGGCCCTGGCCGAGGACCTCACCGTGGTCGAGAACATGGTGCTCGGGGTGCCGCGCAGGCTGCGCCCGTCCTACTCGAAGGCGCCCGCCTGGGCGCGCGAGGCGCTGGCGACGATCGGGGCCGAGAAGATCGACGTCGGGGCCCGCATCTCCGAGCTCTCCGCCGCCGAGACGCAGCTGGTCGAGATCGCCAAGGCCCTCGCCCTGAACCCCAAGGTCCTGATCCTCGACGAGCCCACCGCGGCGCTCGAATCCGAGGAGGTCGACCACCTCTTCCGGCAGGTGCGCGCGATCCGCGCGCGCGGCACCGCGATCGTCTACATCTCCCACCGCATCCCCGAGGTCGAGGCGATCGGGGACCGGCTCACCGTCCTGCGCGACGGCGCCACCCGCGGCACCTTCGGGGTCGACGAGGTCGACGAGGCGAAGATCCTCGAGCTGATCGCCGGGCGCGAGCTCGAAGCGGTCTTCCCCGACAAGCTCCCCGCCGGGCAGAAGGGGGCCACGGTCCTCAAGGTCGACGAGCTCTCCGGCGGCAACTTCGACGACGTCTCGCTCGAGGTCGCCGAGGGCGAGATCGTCGGCATCGCCGGGGTCGCGGGCAACGGCCAGCGCGAGTTCGTCCGCGCCCTCGCCGGGCTCGGCCACCACACCGGCACGGTCACCGTGAACGGCGCCGAGGTCAACCTGCGAAACGCCCGCCGGGCGCAGCGCGACGGGGTCTTCTACGTCTCCTCCGACCGCCGGCGCGAGGGGATCTTCCCGGCGCTCTCGGTGCGCGAGAACGCGGTCGCCTCCTCGCTTGCGAGCTTCACCAACTTCGGCGTCGTCAACCCGCTGCAGGAGCGCGCCGCGGTCGCCGGGCAGGAGCGGGAGCTGGCGATCAAGACGGCCTCGCAGGAGACCGAGATCACCAGCCTCTCCGGCGGCAACCAGCAGAAGGTCGTCTTCGCGCGGGCGATGCTCGGGCGTCCCAAGGTGCTGATCTGCGACGAGCCGACCCAAGGCGTCGACGTCGGCGCCCGCGTCGAGATCTACCGCCTGCTGCGCGAACTGGCCGCCGACGGCTGCGCGATCGTCGTCTGCTCCTCCGACGCGCTCGAGCTGGTCGGCCTCTGCGACCGGGTGATGGTGATGTCGCGCGGGCAGACCGTGGCGATGCTCGAAGACGAATCGGTGACCGAGGGCAAGATCACAGGCACCGCGGTCACCGCGACGACCGAGCGCAAGGCGCGGGCGAAGAAAGAGGGGCGCTCCTCGGTCGGCCGGCTCGGCCGCTTCCTGCGCGGCGACGGCGTCGCCGCCCCGGTGCTGGCGCTGGTGATCGTCGCCCTGGCGATCTTCACCCAGGCGCAGAACTCGAGCTTCCTGACCAGCTTCAACATCGAAAACCTGCTGCTGCTCTCGACCGCGCTGATCCTGGTCGGGCTCGGCCAGCTGGTCGTCCTGCTGACCGCCGGCGTCGACCTCTCGGTCGGCCCGATGATGGGCCTCGGGCTGGTCATCTTGACCGGCTTCGCGACCGATGGGAAGGGGACCGGCGGGTTCATCATCGGCCTCGTCCTCGCGGTCGCGGCCGGGATCGGGATCGGGATGATCAACGGCGGCCTGGTGCAGTTCGCCCGGATCAACCCGGTCATCGCGACCCTCGCCACCTACATCGGCGTGCAGGGGATCGCGCTCTTGATCAACCCGGTGCCGACCGGGCTCTTCGCCGCCTCGGCGACCGAAACGCTGTCGAAGACCGTCGCCGGGATCCCGATCATGTTCATCGTCTGCGTGGTGATCGCGATCGCGGCCGAGTTCACGTTGCGGCGGGGGAGGCTCGGCCTCGCCCTGCGCGCGGTCGGCTCCAACGAGGCGGCGGCGCACCGGATGGGCGTCAACGTCGGCCTCACGCGGATCTCCGCCTACGTCATCGCGGGCTCCTTCGCGGCGCTGGCGGCGATGATGCTGGCGGTCCAGATCGGCACCGGCGACGCGACCGCGGGCCAGAGCTACACCCTGCAGTCGATCTCGGCGGTCGTCCTCGGCGGCGCCTCGATCTACGGCGGCCGCGGCTCCTTCCTCGGCGCCGTGCTGGGCGCGCTGCTCCTGACCGAGATGATCAACGCGATCACCTTCCTCGAACTCGGCGAAGCCTGGCAGTACTGGTTCCCCGGGGCGATCATCCTGATCGCGGCGGCGATCTTCGCCCGGGTCAGCCGCATCCGCCTCGCCGCGGCGGCCGAGGCCGAGACCGCGTAGCACCCGCGACCACATAGATCAGGGAGGGACGGCCATGGCGAAGACGCGACTGGTGATCGAGAACGCCTCGATCGTCACCCTCGACCCGCGGCTCGGCGACCTCCGCGAGGGCGACATCCTGATCGAGGACGACGCGATCGCCGCGGTCGGGCCGAGCCTCGGGGTGACCGACGCCGAGCGGATCGACGCGCGCGGCCAGATCGCCATCCCCGGCTTCGCCAACACCCACCTGCACACCTGGCAACACGCGCTGCGCGGGGTGTGCGCGGACTGGACGGTGAAAGACTACGTCCGCTGCTGGCGCATCCACCTCGGGCCGATGTACCGGCCCGAGGACATGTACGTCGGCAACTACGCCGGGGCGCTCGACGCGCTGAACGCAGGGGTGACGCTGGTCGTCGACTACTGCCACAACGTGGTGACGCGGGATCACGGGCGCGAGGCGCTGCGCGGCCTGCGCGACGCCGGCGTGCGGGCGCTCTTCGGACTGGCCTACACGCCGGTGCTCGACCACGGTTTCGCCGCGGCGCCGACCTTCGAGATCGAGAACCCCGACCTTCCCGACCACGCCTCGCGGGTCGCCTTCGCCAGGCAGATGGCGAGCGAGGAGTTCAGCTCCAAGGACGGCCTGGTGACGCTGGCGATCGTGCCGCAGGAGATCGAAATCGCGGCGAGCTGGGACGACGTCGTCACCGAGTTCAACTCGGCCCGCGACCTCGACGCGCAGATCTCGATCCACGCCAACCAGGCGCTGACCGGGACCCGCTGGGAAGACGTCCGCAAGCTCCACCGCGCCGACCTGCTCGGGCCTGACATCCTCTTCGTCCACTGCTCGTTCTCGGCCGACGACGAGCTGAAGATGATCGCCGACGCGGGCGCCTCGGTCTCGGTCCAGGCGGAGACCGAGATGCAGATGGGGATGGGCTTCCCGATCACCGGCAGGCTGATCGAGCTGGGCGTCGCGCCGAGCCTCGGCGTCGACATCACCTCGAACGGCAGCGGCGACATGTTCGCCCAGATGCGGATGGCGCTGCATGTCGGGCGGATGCTCGGCGACGCCGGCTATTACGAGCGCGACACGATGCCCGAGGACGTCTCGCTGACCACCCGCCAGGCGCTCGAATGGGCGACGGTGAACGGGGCGAAGGGGGCCGGGCTCGGCGACGTCACCGGCACGCTCACCCCGGGCAGGCAGGCCGACGTGGTGCTGATCGACGGCAACATGTTCAACCTGATCGGCTGGGACCGCGAGGACCCGGTCGGCACGGTGGTGATGCAGGCGAACGCCGGCAACGTCGGCACCGTGATCGTCGGCGGCAACCTGGTGAAACGCGACGGCGTCATGGTCGGGGTCGACCCGGCGAAGGTGCGCGAGCGGGTCGAGTCCTCGCAGGGCTACGTGCGCGGCTGGGCCGACGAGCACGGCGGCATCCTGCCGCGGCCGCGGATCGAGCTGGGCTTCTGAGCGCCAGTGGCGGCCTCTTCGATGGACGGCAGGCGGGTCGCGATCCTCGGCGCCGGGGCGAACGGCGGCGGGATCGGCGCCGAGCTGGCGGCGGCGGGCGTCGACGTGACGTTGATCGAGCAGTGGCCGGCGCACGTCGAGAAGATGCGCGCCGACGGGTTGCGGATCGAGATGCCGGAGGATCGGGTGCTGGAGGTCGAGGTCGACGCGCGCCACCTCTGCGAGGTCGCCGAGCTGAAGCGTCCCTTCGACGTGGTCCTGATGCTGATGAAGGCCTACGACTCGCGCTGGGCGGCCGAGCTGATCAAGCCGGTGCTGGCCGAGGACGGGCTGCTGGCCGGTGTGCAGAACGGCTTCACCGCGGACGTGATCGCCGAGGTGGTCGGGCCGGGGCGGGCGATCGGCTGCGTGATCGAGTGCTCGGCGATGATGGAGCGCCCGGGCGTGGTCGAGCGACACACGCCGCCCGAGAGCTCCTGGTTCGCGGTCGGGTCGCTGAGCGAGGCGACGGCGGGGCGCGAGGGCGAGGTGGCCGAGCTGCTCGCCCACGCGGGGCGGACCGAGATCGTCGACGACATCCGCTCGGCGAAGTGGATGAAGCTGGTCTCCAACGCGACGACGCTGGTGACGACGGCGATCCTCGGCGAACCGATGTTGGCGTCGCTCAAACACGAGGCGATGCGCGACCTGATGGTCGCCTCCGGTCAGGAGGCGCTCCGCGCCGGCCTCGCGCAGGGCTACGAGATCCAGCCGATCTTCGGCCTCACCGCCGACGACCTCACCGACGCCGACGGCGTCGTCGAGAAGCTCCTCGACGTCCTCTATGAGGGCTTCGTCCTGCCGACCACGACGACGACGGTCCTCCACGACTGGTCGAAGGGTCGCCGCAGCGAGGTCGACGACATCAACGGCGTCGTCGTCGCCGAGCTGGGTCCCGCGGGCGCCCCGGTCAACGCCGCCGTGGTCGAGATGGCCCACCGCATCGAACGCGGCGAGCTCGAGCCCAGGATCGAGAACTACGCCGAGCTGGCGAGGTTGGCCGGGCTCGGCTGACGGCGTCGTTCGGGGGCGCGGCGGC
>DASZUH010000051.1:0-6728 GCA_035547715.1 Solirubrobacterales bacterium | reverse complement strand
CGATCCCGCTCTGTGACCCCTGACCGCAATCCCCCCGCACGGCCCGCTAAACTGCCGATCCCTCGCCGCTATCGTCTAGGGGACTAGGACGCCGGATTCTCAGTCCGGAAACCGGGGTTCGAATCCCCGTAGCGGTACCTCAGATGTAGAGCGAAACGGCCGCCCGCGAGGCGGTCTTTTTCGTTCTCGGGTCGAGGCGACGACGGGTCTGAACGTCGGCGACAGCGGCTTTCATCTCACCCACCACAACATCGTCGTGGCGGGCGCTGAAGGGTGAATTCGGCTGCGGCGAGGCGAGGACCCGGTCGACGTGCGTCTGGGGCCGGATGCCGCTGGGACGGAACCGGCCCCCATCGGTCGAACCTGGAGCCGGCCCGAGGGCGGTAGGGCCTTCTGATGGCTCGAGGGTCCGCGTCTGGCTCTGACCCAGGCCGCTTACCTCCGTCCGAATCGGACGGCAGGCGTTCCCGGGTCCTTCTGGCTTCCTGCGACTCTCTACCTCTCCAAACCCTCCAATCCTCCAACCCTCTCTACACTTGCCCTATGGCAACCGCTGTCAAGAAGCTCGATCTGCATGTCGGGGAGCTGGTCGAGATCGCCGGCCGCCGCTACGAGGTGGTGCCGGCCCGCGAGGGCGACGGGCTGACGCTTGAGCCGCCGATCACGCCGATCTCGGAGTTGTACGCCGAGCGCGGCATGAAACCGGCCTCGGCGGAGGATTTCGAGCGGGTCGCCGCCGACCTGCTTCCGCCTGACGGCGAGGGCTAGCACGCGGCCAGAGGCGCGCTCGGCCCCCGGCAAATTCGTCCGAGGAGGGGGTGTCTGCGGCCCGTATCGTTGGGTGCATGGCCGACCCGGGCGGAAAACTCTCTTCCGTCCCGGTCAGGTTCGATCGTGAGGAGTGGGCGCAGGAGGTGGAACGCCTGGACGAGCGCTCGGAGTCGCGCATCCAGGCCGAGAAGGCCATTCGCGAAATCGAGAGCGGGAAGGCGACTCTCGACCTGCGGCTATGCGAAGGAAGTGGAGGGGACCGGACGAGTCTCCCCGGCTGCGCCAAGCTCTACCTGCCGCTCGGACGGCAGGGCGCGTCCGATGCCCCCTTTGGTTTCGTGTTCCAGTTGGCGCAGGACCCGGACGGCGGCCTCGTCTGGAACTTCCTCGCCTTCGGGGAGCGCCACCCTGACAACTCCGCCACGCGCACCGTCTACGAACGCGCTCACAAACGCCTCCACGGTCGCTATCCCTGAGCGCCTTTCCGGGCGGGGATCCTCGCGTCCTCCGCGGACGACAGCCGCGGGGACTAGCGTGCGAGGCGAATGAATCCCTTCCCCTCAATGAAGGTGAGGCGCCCCTTGGCGGTGCTGGAAAGGCAGCCGCCCGGTTACGAGGTGGTCCGCCGGTCCGGTTCGCATCGGCGGATGCAGTCGCCCGATCGCCCACCGTTGACCTTCGCGTTCCACGACGGCGCGACGATTCCCCTCCGGTCTTGTCCTGGTGGGCCGAGTCGCCCGACGTCGAGGGCTGGTCCGCCGCGGGCGACACCTACGCGGAGGTCGCCAAGCTGGCCGAGGAGGGCATCCCTTTCGCCCTTGAGCGCGACGACGTTGCCCTGGAGCATTTCGTCCCGTGGGCGAGAGCGTCGCCACCTAGCTTTTGGGGCAACAGAGGTGTTATTGCCGTTGCATCTGGGACGGTTCCGTGAGCGCGCGGTTCCCATGCTGAAGCGGTTACCGCCCGGCAACCGGCGCAACGGTTCAAGGCAACGGCCGCGGGATCGCTGACGGTGCGGATCTAGGAGGGCTGGATTCGATGCCATCGGGCAACAAGATCTGGCGTCAACCTCCTCAACCCTCACGTCCGGACAAGCAGAAGCCTGTCACTATTTCTTGTGGAAGCGGCCTGATTCCGTGGCTCGGGGGTGAGTTGGATGGACTTGATCTTGGTCGACGATTCCAAGCAACGGAATCCGAGTCGGCCTGGGATGGGCTCCTTGGTCGCGGTTGGCGGCTTCCACGTGCCCGGCGCTTCGGTATTGCCTTTGCGGCTGAGGCTTGACGAGATCTGCGAGCGATACGGATTCCCCTCTCATGACGAGGAGTTCAAGTGGTCGCCTGACCGCAAGTCCTGGATGCATGGAAATCTCCAGTTCGAAAGCCGGGAGAAGTTCTACGTCGACTGCCTGAAGGCCGCGGCCGATCATGAGGCCGAGGCCTGCGTGGTGATCGAGGACGCCAACTACAAGACCATG
Source organism: Solirubrobacterales bacterium (assembly GCA_035547715.1). Taxonomy (GTDB): domain Bacteria; phylum Actinomycetota; class Thermoleophilia; order Solirubrobacterales; family 70-9; genus VAYN01. The sequence continues at coordinate 4,480 of DASZUH010000051.1, read as the reverse complement.
TCGGGGAGTGCTGAAGGTCACGAGCTCGACGCGGTCAAGATCCTGCTCGAGCGGATCGACTGGCACCTCCACAATCGCGGGACGGACGGCCTTGTCGTCGCCGACGATCCCAGCGGCGGTCGCGAAGCGGAGGCGGAGTTCGTCGCCGAGTGCCTGCGGACCCTGCGTGAGGGCACTCGCTTCATGGACCTGAAACGGATCTCGCTGGTGCTCACCGAAGACTCCAAGAGCACCCGCCTGCTGCAACTGGCGGACTTGATCGTTGGCTGCACGGTCGCCTACGTCGGCGGCGAGGATCGTTTCTCGCCCCCGCTCTTCGAGCCGTACATCAAGCCGCTGTTGCGCTCAGACGGCGGGCGGATCGGTGGTGTCGGACTGAAGATCCACCCGGATTTGCGCTACGGCAACCTTTACCACTGGCTGGTCGGGGACGAGTACCTGAAAAAGCACGGGACGGGCCACCCGTTGCCTGCCAACAACGTCCCCTACGTGAATTCGGCAAACGATCCCGGCAGTGTCACACTCGGCGCCCCGTTCGCGAGGCTCGGCGGGGGTGGCTGAGGCCCATTTTGCCCCGGGATCCTTGATTCTGAAGCCGGCCTATACAAGCCGGCTTTTAAGAAGACCTCGATGGAACGAGGACGTTGGTGTCGCAGGCGACCCGCAGGATCAGCGGCGCCGGGAGCGCAATCCACCGACCACGGCCTTGCCGCCCCCCGGCCCGATCAGGGCGTCGGGTCCGCGAGGACCTGTTGGCGCGAACCCGCCTCCGTCTCGCCTGCCGCCTGTGGGGTGGGCGTCCTACGGCGGGTGTCGGGGAGGCGGGCGACGATCTCCGTCCCGTCTCCGCGTCCGGAGCGGATCAGGAGGTGGCCGCCGAGCAGGTCGACCCGTTCGCGGATCGACTGCAGGCCGAAGCCGGGATGCGACGCCTCGGGCTCGAAGCCGGGGCCGTCATCGGCGATCCGGACCAGGACCAGCCCGGGCTCGCGCTGGTCGACGACCTCGATCTCGATCCGTGCGCCCGCCGCGTGCTTCGTCGCGTTCTGCAGGGACTCCTGGACGATGCGGAAGATCGCGGTCTCCAGCTCGTCGGTGTGCCGCGATGGATGGCGGCCCGCCTCGTAGGCGAGGTCGATGGTCATCTCGATCTCGGTGCCGCGCTCGGCGATGCCCCCGACCAGTGCCTCAAGCGCCGGGGCGGTTCCCTGCCGGTCGAGGTCCAGCGGCCGCAGTTCGGTGATCAACGAGCGCAGCTTCGTGATCTCGGCCTCGACCTCCTCGGCCGCGACGGCGCTGCGGTGCGCGATCTCCGCCGGGTCGGTGCCGGCGATCTCGACGAGCATGTGGCGCAGGTTGACGAGACCCTGCAGGGTGTCGTCGTGGAGTTCGCGCGCCCAGCGACCCCGCTCGCTTTCCGCCGCGGCGAGTCGGGCGCGACGGCGCTGATCGTCGACCAGGTGCGCGGTCGCCAGGGCGATCGTCGCACTGGCGGAGAAGCCCTCGAGGAGCTCCTCGTCCAGCTCGCTGAACCGTGGGCCCTCGATTTGACGATCGAGGGCGACGAGGGCGCCGTAGACCCGGCCGCGGAGGACGAGCGGCACGGCGAGCGCGTCTTCGAAGGTGAAGCCGAGGCGCCCGTCGCCGTACTCCACCGTCAGGTCCGGGCTCGCGCCCGCGTCGACCCGTTCGGTCTGCCGGCTCTCGAGCGCGCTCGCCGCCAGCGAACGGCCCTGGTCGACCCGCACCCCCTTCAGCTCGGGATGGATCTCACCGGCGACCGCGGCGATCCGCAGGCCGTCGCCCTCGACGAGCTCGATGAAGACGGCGCGGGCGGAGGCGAGCGCCCTGCCCCGCTTGGCGATCAGGTCGAGGATGACGTCGAGGTCACTCTGACCGGCGAGCGTGCGGGCGATCGTGACGGTCGCCTCGAGCGCGTTGGCGGTGCGGCGGGCGGAGCGCTCGCGCACGACCGAGCCCTCGTACCGCCGCGCGTGGTCGATCGCCAGCCCGGTGAACTCGGCGATCTGCACGACCGCCGCCTCGTCCTCGTCGTCGAAGGGCCGGCCTCCTTCCTTCTCGGTCAGGTAGAGGTTGCCGTAGACGCGACTGCCGACCCGGATCGGCACGCCGAGGAACGTGTGCATCGGCGGATGGGCGGGGGGATAGCCGTAGGCGTGCGGGTGGGTTTCGACATCGTCGAGGCGCAGTGGCTCCGGCTGCCGGATCAGCTCGCCGAGCACGCCGCGCCCACGCGGGTGGGGACCGATTTCGCGGGCGGTCTCGGCGTCGATCCCGTCCGTCAGGAAACGGGCCAGCTCCTGGCCGTCTTCGTCGAGGACGCCGAGGGCGGCGTACCGTGCCCCGGTCAGGGTCTTCGCCGCGTCGAGTGCCCGCTCGAGGACGAGCTCGAGATCGAGGTCGGCGAGGACGCTCCAGGCCAACTGCAGGACGGCGTCGCGCGTCGGCTTCACGCGCGGGCCTCCCGGCGTGTCGCGTCATGCGGATGCATCGCGCGGAGCGCGCGCCGACCGATCGGGGCGATCACAAGGTCTCTTCCTGTTGAGCGGACCGTTCCGCGCCCGGCCCGGCGCGGTCCAGGAGCTCGGCCTTCAAGGCGACGGCGACCGCCCCTTGCTCCCCGGGGATGCTCAGAACCTTGAGCTGCAGCTCTGCGCCGCAATGGCGGCAGAGACGGTCGGCCAAGGGGAGATCCGCAGGCGAGACGTAGCGCCGCTCGCAGGCTGGACACTCGAAAAGGTCCACGTGGGCTACGCGCCCCGAGAGACGCGCGACCGCGGATGGTGGTGCATGCGAACCTCTGACCTGTCGACTGCGGAGGACCCGTCCTGGTCCGCGGAACCCGACGGCGTACTCCGCCTACACGCCGGCCCGGCGGGATTCCCGATCGGGGCGCCGCGGCCATGGCGCCAAGGTATCGCAAAGGGGGCGTTTCGCAAAAAGGGCGATCGCCCGTTTTGGCGGTCGGGCTCGCGGGAATCTGCCGTCCGATGGATGCGACCGATGGCCTCACGGGTGGCGAGCTGAACGCGGCCATCACCCGTGCCGTGACGAGGATCCACACCGAGACCTTCGGCCGCGGGCCGAAGAAGGCGACCTCCTTCCACAGCGGCAACGTCGTCGTCACCCTTCTCGAGGAGTCGATGACCAAGGCGGAGCGTACGCTCGTCGATGCCGGGGAAGGCAACGCCGTCCTGTCGATGCGGCTACGGCTGCAGAGGTCGATGGAAGACGAGCTCAAAGCGCACGTCGGCAGCCTCACGGCGCGCGCGGTCACCGCCCTCATGAGCGGCAACCATCTCGCTCCCGACATGGCGATCGAGGTCTTCGTCCTCGACGGCGAGGTCGGGCGTCCCGGTGCTCGCGGCTCCGACCAGAGCCTTGACTAGGATTGCCGATCGACGCTGGCACCTGCCCGTGGGGGCATCGTGACTTCGTTGACCGGTAGACGATGGGCGCGGTCGGGCTTGTGCGGTGCGGCTCGGCTCATCTGCAACGGCTCCCCCTGAGGAGGAGCATGCCCGATTGCGGCCACCAAGATGGATGAAGCAGTGCCGCCGCGTGGCGGCGAGTTGAACGCGGCGATCACCAGAGAGGTCATCAGGATCCAGAACGCGAGCCTCGGCCGGGGCCCGAAAAAAGCGTTCTCGTTCTACAACGGCAACGTCGTCATGACGGTGCTGCTGGATGTGATGACGCGGGCCGAGCAGCGTCTCGCGGCCGATGGCGAAGGCGATGCGGTGCTCTCGATGCGCAGGCTCTACCAGCGCTCGATGGCGGATGACCTGAAAGCGAGCGTCGAGGCGATCACGGGCCGCAAGGTCGTCGCCTTCATGAGCGACAACCACCTCGATCCCGACATGGCGATCGAGGTGTTCGTGCTCGACCGCGAGCTCGACTGAGGTCGCCGAGGGCCGAGGCCGGAGCCTCGAATGTAGGCTCGAGTCTCTGTCCAACCGTCCGAATCGGAGACCGCCTTGGCCACCACCGCAATTCTCGAGCTTCGCCTCAAGCCCGACGCCGTCGACGCGGGCCTTGAGGTTGTCCACCGCATCCTCGGCGAAACCCGAGCCTTCGACGGCTGCCTCGGGGTCACCGTCGTCCAGGACGCGAGCGACCCCGCGCGCCTCGTCGCGATCGAGGAATGGGAGTCGCCGGAGAAGGACGCCGCCTACCGGGAGTGGCGGGCCGGCGATGGGGCGATGCCCGACCTCGCCGCGCTGCTCGCAGGGCCGCCGAACCTCCTCGTCGGCGAGGCGCGCGCGGACATCTAGGGGTAAGACCCGAGGGCGTTGTTCGGCTTCGCGAGCGCGCCGCAGGCGCGCTCGGAAACGTGGGGCTGCGGTCCATCCGCGGCGGCCGTCCGAGTTGCGTCCCGGGCGTCTCGTGGCGGCCCTGGCAGGTTGCGGCCGCCCCGAGACGCCCGGGACGTGGAGGTTCCGGGGGGAAGGGGTCACAG
>DASZUH010000050.1:0-4432 GCA_035547715.1 Solirubrobacterales bacterium | reverse complement strand
GCCCGGGACGCACCTCGGACGGCCGCCGCGGACGGCCGCCGCGGACGGCCGCCTCGTACGGCCGCCCCGTACGGCCGCCCCGTACGGCCGCCCCGGCCCGAGCCATAGACAAAGGCCTTTGAATCTCGGCAGATTCCTAGTGGTTTTTCGTCGCGTCGCCGACTACGTTGCGCGCTCCGTGCTCTCCCCAGCCACCAGCCCGACGGCGGCCGAGCCGCGCTTCGACGTCGACTCGCCGCTCGTCGCCTGCGCGCTCGCCGCGACTCGCGCCGCCGCCGTGGTGGCCGCGCGCTTCGCCGGTCGAGGCGACGGCAAGGGCGCCGACGGGGCCGCGACCGCGGCGATGCGCTCGGTCCTCGGCCACGCGCCCGCGAGCGGCACCGTGGTCACCGGCGAGGGCGCCAAGGACGAGGCGCCGATGCTCGCCGACGGCGAGCTGACCGGCGCCGGCGAGGCGCCCCGCTTCGAGATCGCCGTCGACCCACTGGAGTGCACCGACCTCTGCGCCCAAGGACTCGCCGGGGCGCTCTCGACGATCGCGATCGCCCCGCTCGGCTCGTTCTGGTCCCCCGGCCCCGCCTTCTACATGGAGAAGCTCGTGCTCCCGCCCGCCGCCCGCGACGCCGCGACCCTCGACGACCCACCCGAGACGATCGTCCGCAAAGTCGCCGCCGCGCTCGGCCGCCCGGTCGCCGAGCTCCGCGTGGTCGTCCTCGACAAGCCCCGTCACGCCGAGCTGGCCGCGCGCCTGCGGGCGCTCGGCGCCGCCGTCGTGATGCCGCCCGCGGGCGACGTCGCCGGGTCGCTCGCGGTCCTGCTCGACGGCGGCGACGCCGACCTGTTGCTCGGCATCGGCGGCACCCCGGAGGGGGTGATGACCGCCTGCGCCGCGCGTGCCCTCGGCGGTGGCATGCAGGCGCGGGTGGCGCCGCAGCGCGACGACGAGCGCGAGCGGGTCGAAGCCGCCGGCCTCTCGACCACCGAGATCCTCGACCTCGAGCAATTGGCCGCCGCCGACGGCGCCTTCGTGGCGACCGGCGTCACCGGCGGCGAACTGCTCGCCCGGCCGAGCCGCCGCGGCGGCTCGCTGACGACCGAATCGCTGGTGATCACCGCCCGGTCGGTGCGCCAGATCCGCCAAACCAGCCCGATCGGCTCGGGCCCCACAGGAGAGTGATCACATGCCGCTTGTCTCGATGCGACAGCTGCTCGACGAGGCCGCCGCGGGCGGCTACGGCGTCGGCGCCTTCAACGTCAACAACATGGAGCAGATCCAGGGGATCATGGAAGCCGCGCGGGAAACCTCCTCGCCGGTGATCGCGCAGGCCTCGCGCGGCGCCCGCTCCTACGCCGGCGACCAGTTCCTCTACCACCTGATGCTGGCGGCGGCCGCCGAATACCCCGAGATCCCGGTCGCCCTCCACCAGGACCACGGCAACGAGCCCGCGACCTGCATCTCGGCGATCGACCTCGGCTTCACCAGCGTGATGATGGACGGCTCGCTGATGCCCGACGGCAAGACCGTCGCCGACTACGAGTACAACGTCGCGGTCACCCGCGAGGTCGTCGAGTACGCCCACGAGCGCGGAGCGACGGTCGAGGGGGAGCTCGGCACGCTCGGCGGGATCGAGGACGGGGTCGGCTCCGGCGAGGTCCACCTGACCGACCCCGACCAGGCGGTCGATTTCGTCGCCCGCACCGGCATCGACGCGCTCGCCGTCGCGATCGGCACCAGCCACGGCGCCTACAAGTTCAGCCGCAAGCCGGACGGCGACGTGCTGGCGATGAACGTGATCGAGGAGATCCACGAGCGCCTGCCGGACACGCACCTGGTGATGCACGGCTCCTCCAGCGTCCCGGCCGGGCTGATCGAGCGGATCAACGCCGCCGGCGGCGCGATGCGGCCCGCCTTCGGCGTCCCGGTCGAGGAGATCCAGGAGGGCATCCGCCACGGCGTCCGCAAGGTCAACGTCGACACCGACGGCCGCCTGGCGATCACCGCCGCGGTCCGCGAGGCGCTGCTCGCCAACCCGGAGGACTTCGACCCGCGGACCTTCACCCGCGCCTCGCGCGCCGGGATGAAGGAGGTCGTCGCCGAACGGATGCGGCAGTTCGGCCAGGCGGGCCACGCCGGCGACTACGCACCCTTCACCATGGAGGAGATGGTCGACTTCTACTGCTCCGAGGATCCGGCGCCAGCGATCGCCGGCCGATGATCGACGTCGCCTTCACCCGCGCCGAGGTCCGCCCCGCCCGCGTGGCGGTGGTGATCGACGTGCTGCGCGCGACCTCGACCGTCGCCGCGGCACTCGCGGCCGGCTACGAGCGGGTCATCTGCGCCGACTCGATCGAGCGGGCGCTCGGCCTGCGCGGCGAGGGGCGGGTGCTGGCGGGCGAGCGCCGCTGCGTCATGCCCGAGGGCTTCGACCAGGGCAACTCGCCGCGCGAGGCGGCCGCGCCGCGCGGGCGCGAGCTGGTCCTGGCGACCACCAACGGCGCCCCGACGACCGTCGCCGCCGCGGCGGTCGCCGACGAGGTCCTGCTCGCCGCGCTGCTGAACCTCGACGCCGTCCTCGACGCCCTGCGGGCGGTGGTCGACCCGCGGCGGGCCGAGGTCCAGCTGGTCTGCTCGGGCACCGGCGGGACCGCCTCGCTCGAGGACGCCTACCTCGCCGGCCGGATCGCCGCCGCCCTACCGGGCCCGCGCTCCGACGCCGCGCTCGTCTGCGAAGGGGTCGCGCGCGCCTACGCCGGACCGCTCGAGGCCCTCGGCGCCGGCGCCAATGCCCGCCTCCTGCGCGACGCCGGCCTCGCCGCCGACATCGACTTCTGCGCCGCCACCTCGCGGCTGCGCTGCGTGCCGACGGTGGTCGAGACGCGGGAGGGCGTCGCGGTCGTCGCCGACGCGGCCGGGGCGAGGCCGCGCGGGCGCGGCGGTGAGGCCGCCGAAGCCGCCGGAGGGCGCGGCGATCGCGCTACCGTCACCGGTTGATGCCACGCCCACTGCTGCTCGGGATCGTCGGTGACTCGGGCACCGGCAAGACCACCTTGACCCGCGGCCTGGTGCGGATCCTGGGCGAACGCCGGGCCACCCACATCTCCGGCGACCACTACCAGCGCCTCGACCGCGAGCAGCGGGCCGAGCACGGGATCACGCCGCTGCACCCGGATGGCAACCACCTCGACGTCCTCGCCCAGCACCTCGTCCACCTGCGCGCCGGCGAACCGATCCTGAAGCCCGTCTACCGCCACCGGGACGGCACCTTCGGCGCCGCCGAGTACGTGCGCCCGGCCGACTTCACGATCGTCGAGGGGATCCTCGCCTTCCACACCGAGGCGATGTGCGACGCCTTCGACGTCCGCGTCTTCCTCGATCCGCCCGAGGACCTGCGCCGCCGTTGGAAGGTCCAGCGCGACTGCTCGCGCCGCGGCTACACGACCGACGAGGTGCTCGAGGAGCTCGACCGGCGCGAGGCCGACGCCGAGCGCTTCGTCCGCCCGCAACGCCGCCACGCCGACATCGTCGTCGCCTTCATGCCGGGCGACCGCGGCGACGACGAGCACCTCGACGCCAAGGTCACGCTTCGCCCCGGCCTGGTCCACCCCGACCTCTCGACCGTGCTCGCGGAGGGCGCCGACGGTGGCATGTCGCCGGCGCGGCGCGGCGAGGAGGTGGTGCTCTGGATCCCCGGCACGATCGAGCCCGAGCGCAGCGCCGCGATCCAGGAGGCGATCTGGGACCGCATGCAGTTCGCCAGCCACCTGCGCAACGAGCGCCTCGGCGAGTTCACCACCGGCACCGAGCTGCGCCGCTCGGAGTCGCTCGCGATCGTCCAGCTGCTCGTGCTCTACCAGGCGGTCACCGGCCGCGCGGCGATCGCGGTCGGGGCCCTTGCCGCCGGGCGGTGACGAAGGCGGCGAACGCCTCGACCGCGGGCCGGGCGGGCCCGACCGCCGACCGGAGCAGGAACCAGGGCCGCACCTCGGGCCCGTCCGACAGCGCGATCTCACCGAGGAGGCTCGACTTCAGCTCGGCCTCGACCGCCGCGCGCGAGAGCAGCGAGACGCCGACGCCCGCGCGGGCCGCCTGCTTGATCGCGCCGTTTGAGCCGAGCATCAGCGTGCGCGGCGCGAGGCCGCGGTCGGCGAGGAAGCGCTCGTTGAGGGCGCGCGTGCCGGAGCCCCGCTCGCGCAGCAGCCAGGCGCGCTCGGCCAGCGCCGCCGTCGCCACCGGCCCGCCCTGCGCCAGCGGATCGTCGGCGGCGGTGATGCAGACGATCTCGTTGTCCATCACCGGCTCGGCGACCAGGCGCTCGTCCTCCGGCGGCCGCCCCGAGAAGGCGATGTCGTCGCGATGGGTGCGCACCCGCTCGACGACGTCTTCGTAGTTGCCGACGACGAGCGACAGCTCGGTCTCCGGGTGCGCCTCCGC
>DASZUH010000049.1:0-12860 GCA_035547715.1 Solirubrobacterales bacterium | reverse complement strand
GAACCTGTTGCCTTTGGTCGCCCTGTGGGCTACCCAAGGCGACAGGTTGACGGCCGGGGCCCGGGAGGTCGGGAGGAGGTGTGACGTTCCATGGGCCTTCGTCACGGACCCCTCGCCTTCGTCACCGATCATGCGCTCCTTCCCGGCGACACGCGCACGTCCGCCCGGCACACGTCACGAACCCTCGCACCTCTCCCCACACACCCGGCCTTCTCGGTGGCGGCCTCAACCTGCCAGGGCCGCCACCGAGAAGGCCGGGCGCACCTCGGACGGCCGCCCCCGCCCCGAACTCCCGCCCGCTCAGCCCCGGGCGCCGGCTTGCCGCGCCCCCGCGTCGACCCGCTACGTCGCCGCCGCCTCGGCCGCCCCTTGCGCCGCCTCCCACTCCGCCAGCAGCCCTTCGACCGCGGCCTTGGCGGCTTCGTGCTTCTCGGTCGCGCGTTCGGTGCGGCTCGGGCTCGACCAGGCGGCCGGGTCGGCGAGCTCCTCCTCGACCGCCTTCAGGTCGGCTTCGGCCTTTTCGATCCGCTGCTCCAGGCGGGCCGCCTTGCGCCCGGCCCGTTCGGCCGCCTTGCCGTCGCGCCGCTTCGCCTGGGCGCCGTTGCCGGACGCCTTCTCCTTCTTCGCCGCGCTCGACGCCGCGGCATCGCCCTCGGCCTCGCGTTCGTCACGCCGCCGCTGGTACTCGGCCCAGCCGCTCGGGTGGCTGGTCAGCTTCTGATCCTCGACCACGATCGTGCGGCTGCCGACCGCCTCGAGCAGCGCCCGGTCGTGGGAGATCAGCACCACCGAGCCCTCGAACTCGGTCAGCGCGTCCTCGAGCGCCTCGCGGCTCTCGATGTCGAGATGGTTCGTCGGCTCGTCGAGGACCAGGACGTTGGCGCCGGAGGAGACGAGAATCGCCAACGAGAGCCGGCGCTGCTCGCCGCCGGAGATGTCGGAGAGCCTCTTTTCGACGTCGCCGCCGGAGAAGAGGAAGCCGCCCAGCAGGGCGCGCGCCTTGGGGCCGGTGAGGCCGGTCTCGCGCTGGGCCGCATCGAGCACGGTGCCCTCGCCGGCGGCGGTGTCGGCATGCTGGGAGAGATAGCCGAGGTTGACGTTGTGGCCGGTACGGACGATCCCGGCGGCGGGCTGCTTCTGCCCCGCCAACGTCTCGATCATCGTCGTCTTGCCGCTGCCGTTGGCGCCGACGAGGACGACGTGCTCGCCGCGTTCGACCTCCAGGTTGGCGTCCTCGATCAGGACCCGACCCGGCACCTCGATCCGCGCGTCGGCCATCTTCAGGACGACGCGGCCGGGCCGCTCCGGCGGTTTGAAGGAGAAGCGCAGGCGGCGGTTGTCGCGGCGCTCGGAGCCCGGCCCCTCCTTCTTCTTCTTGTCCATCGCCTTGACCCGCGACTGGGCCTGTTTGGCCTTGCTCGCCTTGTAGCGGAAGCGCTCGACGAAGCGTTCCATCCGCGCCATCTCGGCTTCGTGGCGGTCGATCGCTTTGCCGAGCGCGATCTGGCGGGCGGCCTGCTCCTGGCGCCAGGCGTGCCAGGGACCGGCGAAGAAGCGGGCGCGCTGCGCCTCCAGCTCGAGCACCGAGGTACCGACCGCCTCGAGGAACCAGCGGTCGTGGGCGACGAGGACGACGGCCGAGTCGATGCCGACGAGGTAGCGCTCGAGCCACTCCAGCGAGGGGATGTCGAGATGGTTCGTGGGCTCGTCGAGGAGCAGCAGGTCGGGCCGCGCGGCGAGGGCGCGGGCAAGCGAGGCGCGGGTCAGCTCGCCGCCGGAGAAGGTCGAGAGCGGGCGGTCGGCGTGCTCGGGGCCGAAGCCGAGGCCGCGCAGCACTTCGAGCACTTCGTCGCGCCAGCGGTAGCCGCCGCCGGCTTCGAGGCGCGCCTGGGCCGCCGCGTAGGCGTTCATCGTCTCCTCCGAGGCGCCGCCCGCCATCTCGCCCTCGAGCCGGGCCAGCTCGGCCTCGGTCTCGAGCATGTCGTTACGGCCGGAGAAGACGTAATCGCCGAGCTTGGCGTCGGAGTCGCGCGGCGGGCGCTGGTCGTGGAGGGCGACGCGGGCGCCGCGCTGGATCGAGACCGTCCCCTCCTCGGGGGTGAGCTCGCCCGCGAGCACGCGGAGCAGCGTCGACTTGCCCGCCCCGTTGCGGCCGGAGAGCGTCATCCGGTCGCCGGGCTCGAGCTTGAAGGACACGTCGCCGAACAGGAGCTTGCCTGCCACGTAGACGTCGAGTGAGGTCGCGGTCGCGATCGCCATGGATCCAAGGTAGATGACCGGCCCCGTCGGCCGCTCCCTGCCCCGGCGGGCTCAGCCGCAGTACTTGGCGGCGAGCGCGGCGATCGTACCGGCCGTGCGCGTCGTGCCCCTGCCGAGGGCGGCGTCGAGGGCCTTCGTGTCGAGCTCGGTTTCGGAGAGGCCGACGGTCGGCAGCCAGTGCAGCTCCCGTCCCTCGAACACCATCAGGTCACCCTCCGGGGTGATCCCCTCCAGCGCTTCTTTGGCTTTGGCGCTCGGTTTGCGGCCGAGCAGAATGACCTGGGGCCTGCCCTTCGAGGCTTCGATCGCGGCCGCGTCGAAGGGGTCCCGCGCGGCGATCGCCAAGACCTCCCCCGCGCTCCGCAGGAAGACCGGGACGTCGTAGCCGAGCCGCTCCTCGAGCCCCGCTTCGACCCGCGCCTGCAGCCTGGCCTCGGTCGCGCCGCCCGGATCGACGAAGACGACGTTGCCGCCGGCACGAAAGGTGGCGACGTCCTCGAGCCCCATCGCCTCGAAGTGGGCGACCAGCTCCGGGCCCTTCACCCGCCGGTTGCCGAGGTTGATCCCGCGCAGGAAGGCGACGTGGCGTTCCATCGGGCCAGCCTATCCACGCCGGTCGTCGGCACGGGCAGTCGCCCCGGCTCGGGCCGGAGCGACTGATCTATGGAGGCGCCGAGATTCGAACTCGGATCCGCGGACGCTGGGCGAGGGTCTCTACAGGTTTAGCCGGCGCTTGATTCTCGTCTCCCGGGGTCCGCGCCGGCGGGCACTACGGGAGATAAAGCCCCTTGAATTTCCCCGGCCGGGCAGGGCGGGCCGGCCAGGTGATCCCGCTTCTGAAGCCGGTGACCCTCCCCGCGGGCGAGGGAGGACCGACTCTCACATCACTTAGTTTCTAGCTAAGCGGCGAGGGCGAACTCATGGTCCGCACGTATTGGTTTGTGTCGGGGTTTAACGAGGCCTCCGACAACCTCGACCTGCAACCTTTCGCACGAATCGACCACGTCGAAGCCTGTCGCCCCCGTGCGAGGTGCATTTGTAATTGTATCGCCGTGTATTGCTCGGGCAAGCGGCCGGGTACGGCAGGCGACAGAGCGATGGCGGCAGGCAGATGAGCGAGCAGACCTACGACGCGGTGGTCCTCGGCGCCGGACCGGCGGGCGAGGTCGTCGCGGGGCGGCTGGCGGGCGAGGGCTGGAAGGTCGCGATCGTCGAGAGGGACCTGGTCGGCGGCGAATGCTCCTACTACGCGTGCATGCCCTCGAAGGCGCTGCTGCGTCCCGCCGACGTGCTCGCCGAGGCGAAGCGGATCCCCGGCGTGCCGGTGGCCGAGGACGCCGAGCTCGACCCGGCGGCGGTGCTGGCCCGGCGCGATGCGGTCATCCACGGCCAGGATGACTCGGGCCATCTGCCCTGGCTCGAAGAACGTGGGATCGACCTTTTCCGCGGCGAGGCGCGGATCGTCGGCGGCCTCCGCGTCGCGGTCGGCGAGCAGGCGCTGGTCGCGCGGCGGGCGCTGGTGATCGCCACCGGATCGGGGGCGAAGGTGCCGCCGATCGCGGGCCTCGATGCGGTCCGCACCTGGAACAACCGCGACGCGACCACGGCCGAGAAGGTGCCCGCGAGCATGCTGGTGCTCGGCGGCGGACCGGTCGGCTCCGAGCTCGCCCAGGCCTGGGCCTCGCTGGGCACCAAGGTGACCCTGGTCGAGCCGGCCGAACACCTGCTCGGGCGCGAGGAGCCCTTCGCGGGTGAAGAACTGGCGGCGGTCCTGCGCGGCCGCTTCGGCGTCGACGTCCGCGTCGGGGTCGGGGTCGCGTCGGTGCGGGCGGGTGGCGCCGGGATCGTCGCCGAGCTCGAAGGCGGCGGCGCGGTCGAGGCCGAGGAGATCCTCGTCGCGGTCGGCCGGAGGCCGCACACCGACGGGCTCGGGCTGGAGACGATCGGGGTCGAGACCGACGAGCACGGCTTCATCGCCGTCGACGACCGCATGCGGGTCGGTGGCGACGGGCGCGTCTACGCGATCGGCGACGTCAACGGCCGCGCGCTCTTCACCCACATCGGCAAGTACCAGGCCTGGGTCGTCGGCGAGAACCTGGCCGGGCGGCCGGTCGAGGCCACGGCCGAAGCGATCGGCTCGCCCCGGGTCACCTTCACCGACCCGCAGGTGGCGGCGGTGGGCAAGACGCTTGCCGAGGCCGAGGAGGCGGGCATCGACGCCGGCGCGGTCGACGTGCCGACCGACGGATCCCCGGGCGCCAGCTTCCAGGGCAAGGGGACCGGCGGCACCTCCCGCCTCGTCGTCGACCGAATCAAGGAAACGATCGTCGGCGCCACCTTCACCGGGTTCGAGACCGCCGACTTCCTCCAGGCCGCCACGATCGCGATCGTCGCCGAGGTGCCGCGGGCGCGCCTGCGCCATGCCATCGCCGCCTACCCGACGCGGAGCGAGGTCTGGCTGAAGCTGCTCGAGAAGTGGGAGTCCGGCGACTAGAGGGTCGCCCGGGACTTGACGCTCGCCAGTAGGTCGGGCGGGAAGCCCGCGACCTGGTCGAGGTCGTCGACCGAGCTGAAGCCACCGAGACGCTCGCGATGGGCGAGCAACCGGGTCGACTGGGTGACGGTGAGGCCCTGGGCGCGGAGCTCCTCGAAGGTGACCGAGTTGAGGTTGAGCGGCGCCGAAGGTTCGGCGGGGAGGCCGGGCGCGGCCGGTGGCGGCGCCGGACTGAAGCCGGGCGGGGTGACGTCGGTGGGAGCCTCCGCCGCGGGCGGTTCAGGGGCGGGCACGGGCGGTTCGGCCGGAGGCGCGGGCGCGGGCGCGGCGAAGGGCGCGGGCGGCAGCGGCGCCTCGGTCGACGCCGACGCCGCGAAGGGTGCGGGCGGAACCGGCTCTTCGGCGGGCGCAGAGGACTCCGCGGCGGGCTCGCCCGGCTCGGGCGCCGCGGCGGCAGACGACGGCGGGGCGGCGGGCGCGGACGGCGGCGTGCCGATCGAGCGGAGCACCGCTTCCTCGGCTTCGCGGGCTCGCTGCTCGGCCTCACGGGCGCGCCGCTCGGCCTCCTCGACGCTGCGCTGCATCTCTTCGAGGCGGCGCTGCTGGTCTTCTTCTTCGACCCGGGCGGCCTCGAGGCGCTGGGCGGCGGCGGCCCGCGCTTCGGCGGCCTTGGTGCGCTCGTCGATTTCGGCGAGGCGGCGCTCGGCCTCCTGCATCGAGCGCTCGCGAGCTTCGCGACCCTCCTGCAGGCGCTGCTCGGCGAGGCTCAGGTCCGGCGCCGGGCCGGTCGGCGCCGGGGTGACGGCGTCGGCCGCGGGAACGGCGGGCGCGGATGGCGGCTCAACGGTCGGGGCGACCTGGTCGGACCCCACCGCGGTCGGCGCGGGCGGCTCGGGCTCCGGCGCGGGCGGCTCGCCGAACGAGTTCGGGGACGCCGCCGAAGACTCGTTCTGCAGCCGCTCGGCCTCCTGCATGCGGCGGTCGGCCTCGGCTCTGATTCGCTGCTCCTCGAAGCGCACGGCGGCAACTTTCTCACGGACGCGCCGTTCGGCGGCGGCAGCGTCGGCGTCGGTCGGCAGAGATGGAGGCGCCTGAGACCCGACGACCGGCTCCGGAGCCGAGGGCGGTGGGATCGAGGGCGGCTCGATCAGGCCCGCCGGCTCGCCGGCGTCGAACGGCGACCCCGCGGCCCGCTGCGTCGAGAGATCGCGGACGGGCGGCGGGGTGCCCTCCGTGCTCGGGGCAGGCGGGGCGGCAGCGGGCTCCTCCCCGACCACCGGCAACCCGAACGCGTCACCGACCTCGGCCGTGCCGGCGCCCGCCGAGGCGCCGGCCGAGGCACCGGCTGGCACCTCACCGGTCGGCGACGGGGTCGCCGCCACGGCCGGGGTCGACTCGACCGGCGTCGACGCCGACGGCGGCGTCGCCTCGCCGCCGGTCGCCTCGGCGGCCTGGCCCGCGCGGGCCCTCTCGATGGCGCGTTCGTTGGCGGCGCGGGCGGCCGCGAGCCGCTGCTCCGCGGCGGCCTTTTCGCGGGCACGCTTGCCGCCCCCGTACTTGATCCCGAAGAAGGTCTTCTGCTGCGGCTCCTCCGGCGTCGACGCGGCGGCGGCCGCGGCCGCGCCGGCGGCGAGCCCACCGGCGACCGCGGCGGAGGCGACGACCGGCGGCGTGCCGGGCGAGGAGGGCGGCGTTCCAGGCGTCGGCGGGGTGCCGGGCGACGTCGGCGGGGTACCGGGCGACGTCGGCGGGGTGCCCGGCGAGGACGGCGGCGGTCCGGCCGACGCCGGCGTCGGCTCCGGCGGAGCGGCGCTCTCCGTGCTCGGCGTGGCGAGCGAACGCGGCGGCTCGGGCGGGACCTTGCCCTGCCGTTCGGCCCTTTTCACCGCGCGCTCGTACTTGCGGCGTTCGACCGCGGCGCTGCGCTCGCGGCGCATCTGATCACGGGCTTCGCGCTGCTCGCGGCGCAGGCGCTCGCGGCGCTCCTTGCGCGACTCGTCCGGCGGCGGCGTCGCCGCGCCACCCAGCTTTTCCGCCGCTTCGCGTTCCTGGTTGCGGCGCTGCGTCACCAGGACCACCAGCAACAGGAGCAGGACCGCCGCGGCGAGAGCCGCGATGAACCAGCCGGTGTGGTCGGAGATGTAGTTGCTGACATCAGCCGCGAGCATAGGCCCATCCTCTCAGAGGAATCAACGGTGGCACCGGATCCGGACGGCTGTTGGTCAGCGCCTTTCAGGCTTACCGCGGCCGCCTCACCGCATGCGGCTTTTGAACTCCCGTTCGACCTCGCGCCGGACGTCGCGGTCGGCGATCTCGCGGCGCCGGTCGCGCCCCTCCTTGCCCCGCGCGAGCGCCAGCTCGACCTTCGCCCGCGGCCCCTTGAAGTAGATCCGCACCGGCACCAAGGTGAGGCCTTTCTCGGCCGTTTTGCCGATCAGGCGCTCGATCTCGTCACGGTGCAGCAGCAGCTTGCGCGGTCGCTCCGGCTGGTGGGCGTCGACCTCCGCGTTCTCGTAGGGCGGGATGTGGAGGTTGCGCAGCCAGACCTCGCCGTCGTTGACGACCGCGTAGGCGTCGGTCATCTGCGCCTTGCCGCTGCGCAGGCTCTTCACCTCGGAGCCGGTCAGGACGATCCCGGCCTCCATCGTTTCGACGAACTCGAATTTGTGGCGGGCGCGCCGGTTGGTGACGACGTCCCCGGACGCCGGGGCGCGTTTCTTCCCTTTCTTGGCCATCAGGCATTCTCCCTCGCCCGCGCGCGCGACGGCCTTCCGCCGCCCCCGGTCAGCTCGAGGTCGACCCGCCCGCGCTCGCCGTCGACGCCGGTCACCCGCACCCGCACCGGTTCGCCGAGCCGCAGCGCCGTCGCCCCCTCGCCGCTGCCGATCAGCGAGACCTCCTCGCGGTCGAGCTCGTAGCGCCCGCCGGGGAGCGTGCGGGCAGGCAGCATCCCCTCGTAGACGTCGCCGAGCTCCCCGGCGAAGGCGACGAAGGCCCCGGCCCGGATCACCCCCGACACCTCGCCCTGGAATTCGGCGTCGAGGCCGCGCTCGCCGAGCTCCCGTTCGAGCAGGTAGGCGGCGCAGACGTCGTCGGCGTCGCGCTCGATCTTCGCCGACTCGCGCTCCTGCGCCGAGCTGTGGGCGGCGACCTCGCGCGCGTCGCGCAGCGTCGGCGCCTCCTCCCCCTCCCCCAGCGCCGCCAGCAGCGCCCGGTGCACGAGCAGGTCGGGATAGCGGCGGATCGGCGAGGTGAAGTGGGTGTAGGCGGCCGAGGCGAGCCCGGCGTGGCCGCTGTTGGTCTCGCTGTAGGCGGCCTGTTTCAGCGAACGCAGCACGAGCGAGGTGTAGGCGTCGCGGCCGTGCCCGCGCCGCGCCGCCTCGCGCCGCGCCAGGCGGCTGGCGTCGGCCGCCATCTGGCCCGCCGAGCGCGGCGAGAGCCCCTGCCCGAGCGGCGGAGTCGGCACCCCGAGCGCCGCCAACTGCTCCAGCAGCCGTTCGATCCGCGGCGGGTCGGGCTGGGCGTGGACGCGGTAGACGGCGGGGACGCGGCGCTCAACCAGGAACTCGGCGACGCGCTCGTTGGTGAGGATCATCAGCCGCTCGATCAGGCGGTGCGCCTCGGTCTGCGGCACGCGGTGGGCGCGCAGCACGTTGCCCTCGGGGTCGAACTCGAACTCGGGCTCGACCGACTCGACGTCGAGGCTGGTGGTGCCGCGGTGTTCGCCGAGGGCGGCCGCCACGTCGCGGGCGGCGGCGAGCGGTTCGGCGACCCCGGCGGGCGGCTCCTCGCGGCCATCGAAGACGCGGTCGAGCTGCTCGTAGTCGAGCCGCGCGTCGGAGCGGATGCGGCTGCGGTAGAAGCTCGTGCGCCGAGGGTGGCCGCCGGCGTCGAGCTCGATCTCGGCGGTGACCGCGAGCCGCTCAACCCCGGGCGAGAGCGAGCAGGCGCCGCTCGAGAGCGAGTGCGGCAGCATCGGCTCGACCGTCCCCGGCACGTAGGTCGAGTTGGCGCGGCGGAGCGCCTCCAGGTCCAGCGGCGAGCCCGGCCGCACGTGGGCGGCGACATCGGCGATGTGGACCCAGACCCGCCGGCCGTCCCCCTCGTGCTGGGCCGAGACGGCGTCGTCGAAGTCGCGCGCGGTCGCGGGGTCGACGGTGAAGGTGGCGAGCGCGGTGAGGTCGCGACGGGGGACGTCGCGCGCCGCCGCCTCCTCCGCGGCGCGCGCCGCTTCCTCCTCGACCAGACCGGTGAAGCCGCGGAACCCGAGGCGCTCGGCGAGCAGGTCGGCGACCGCGTCGCGGGCGCTCGGCACTTCGGGCCGGCGGCGCAGGGTCCCGCCGCGCGCCCCGGCACCGCGCTGCGCCGCGTCCCGCATCCCCGCCCGCTCGGAGCGACTCGGTCGCCGCGGCGCCGCTTTCTGTCGGCGCCCGCGCCCGCCGCCGCGCTCCCGGCGCGGGCTCAACCCGTGACCTGCGCAGCGACCGTTTCGAGCGCCTTCTGGCGCGCCTCGTCCACCGCCGTGCCCGGTTTGTCGACGACCTTCACTTCCGGATGGATACCCCCGGTGCGCGCCAGGTTTTCCCCGTTCGGGGTGAAGAATTCGCCGACGGTCAGCTTCAGCGCGCCGCCGTTCTCGAGGTCGTGCTCTTCCTGGAAGACGCCCTTGCCGTAGGTCCGCGTGCCGACCACGGTCGCGTCGCCGTCCTCGTTCAGGGCCGCGGTGAGGATCTCGGCGGAGCTCGCCGTGTTGCGGTCGACCAGCACGTCGAAGGGCACGTCGACGATCTTGCCGGCGCTCGTCTTCTTCGTCGAGTCCCCCTTCGTGCGGGATTTCGTCGTCACCACGACCTGGCCTTCGGGGAGGAATAGCGAGGCCGTCGCGACCGCCTCGTCGAGCAACCCGCCGGGGTTCTCGCGCAGGTCGAGGACCAGGCCTTCGGCCCCTTCCCCCTTCACCTTTTCGATCCCGTGCGCGAGCTGCTTGGAGGCGTCGGCGCTGAAGGAGAAAAGCCGCACGTAGCCGATCGTCCTGCCGTCGGTCCTGAAGGTGCGGCTGGAGACGTTCGGCAGCTCGACCTCGGCCCGGACCAGCGTCTTTTCGCTGACCTTGTGGGTCTTGCCGTCTTCGACCCCGATCGTCACTTCGCTGCCTTCGGGCCCCTTGATCTTCCCCGTCGCCGCGGTCGAGTCGAGTCCGGCGATCGATTCGCCTTCGACCGAGACGATCGTGTCCCCCGCTTCGATCCCGCCTTTTTCGGCGGGCGAGCCCTTGAAGACCTTCACCACGTGCAGGCCCCTCTTGGCGGAGACGACGCTCAGCCCGATCCCCGAGAAGCGCCCTTCGATCTGCTGGTTGAACCCTTCCAGGCTTTCCGGTGAGAAGTAGTCGCTGAAGCGGTCCTTGTGGCGTTTGCGCAGCTCGCGGACCATCCCCTGCAGCGAGGCGTTGCCGAGTTCGGTGTCGCCGACCTTGCGGAAGTAGTTGTCCCTGATGATTTCCGAGGCTTCCGCGACCAGGCTGGTCGGTTCTTCGGTGAAGGTTTCGCGGGCGAAGCTCGGCAGCTTCGACGGGTGGCCGCCGAGGTAGACCCCGAGGACGAGGAACGCGATCAGGGCGACGCCGAAGGCGATCGCGCCGCGGGCCCTCACGCGGCCCTCAGACCCGCAGGAAGCGGCGCAGCGTGATGCCCGAGCCGATCGTCGAGACGACGATCGCGGCACCGAAGAGGATGAGGATCAACGCCGGGAACGGAATCGAGCTGTTGTGCTGGGCGGTGGCCAGCGCGTTGTTGCTGTTTTCGCTCAGCGGGTCGACGATCGTGATCTTGCCGATCCACAGGATCAGTATGGCGAGCGCGCCGCCGACGAAGCCGACCACGACCCCCTCGATCAGGAACGGCCAGCGGATGAAGGAGCGGGTGGCGCCGACCAGGCGCATCACCTCGACCTCGCGGCGGCGGGTGAAGATCGAGAGCCGGATCGTGTTGCCGATCAACATCAGCGAGGCGACGATCAGCAGCGCCATCAGCACGGTGAGGACGATCTTCAGCGCGCTCGTCACCTTGGCGATCTGCTGCTGGGACTGCTGGCGGCTGAAGGAGTTGGAGATCGCCGGGCTGATCGGGTGCGCCTTGCCGCCGTCGGCCGTGCCCATCACCTCCTTTTCGATCTGCCCCAGGTCGGAGGCGTCGTCGGCCTGCACCTGCAGGCTGGCGGGCAGCGGGTTCGTGTGCAGCTCTTCGACGATCGATTTGTCGTTCAGTTCGCTTTTCAGCGTCCGCAGCGCTTCCTGCTTGGAGATGTAGGTCACCGAGGCGACGCCGGGCAGCCCTTCGATCTTGTCTTTCGCCGCCGCGACTTCGGCGTTGGTGGCGCTGCCGAAGAGCGCGAACTGCACGTTCAGCTGTTCGCTGACTTCGTCGGACTTCGCCTGCGCGGTCTGGAAGACCGGGATCAGCACCCCGAGCAGGACCACGGTGACGACCGTGGTGACGACCGCGGCCAGGGTCGGCGCCCCGTTGCGGCGGAGCGCCCGGAAGGCCTCCGAGAAGAAGAAGATGATCCGCGACATCAGCGGACGAGCTCGTGTCCGTGGCCGTTGGTCTTGCGGTGGCCCTCGGCGGAGATGCCCATCTCGGCCTGCATCCGCATGCCGAATTCGGTCGTCGACTCCTCGGTGTAGCCGCCGGAGACCTCGTCGCGGACGACGCGGCCCTCGTACAGCTCGACCACGCGGCGGCGCATGTTGTCGACCATCTCGCGGTCGTGGGTGACGACGAGGACGGTCGTGCCGGTCTTGTTGATCCGGTAGAGCAGCTGCATGATCCCGATCGAGGTGACCGGGTCGAGGTTGCCGGAGGGCTCGTCGGCGAGCATGAGCGGCGGGTGGTTGACGAAGGCGCGGGCGACCGCGACGCGCTGCTGCTCACCGCCGGAGAGCTGGTCGGGGTAGTTGTGGAGCTTGGTCGAGAGGCCGACCAGGCGCAGCGTCGCCGGCACCTGCTCGCGGATTTCGGCGCGGCTGGCGCCGATCACCTGGAGCGCGTAGGCGACGTTGTCGTAGACGGTCCGGTTGGGGAGAAGCTTGAAGTCCTGGAAGACGGTGCCGATGTTGCGACGCAGCTGCGGAATCTTCTTGTCGGGCATGGTGGCGATGTCGCGGCCGGCGATCCGGACGCTGCCTTCGGTGACGTCGAGCTCGCGGATCAGGGTCTTGATCAGCGTCGACTTGCCACAGCCGGTCGGGCCGACGAGGAAGACGAACTCGCCGCGGCCGATCGAGAGCGATACCCGGTCGAGCGCCATGTGGCCGCCCGGGTAGACCTTGGTCACGCCGTCCAGCTCGATGATCGGGGCGCGCCGTCCACGCGAGCGCACGGGCTCGGGGGCGCGGTTCTTGTTGCGTCGGAGTCTCGCCATGGGTGCAGAGTGCTTTCTGCGAGAACAAGATGACTCCTCCGGAGTCTCGGTCGCGAAATTTCGCGCCCAGAAAATGCCGGTTTGGCTCTGCAGCTAGACCGCGACGAGGTCCGGACGGGCGCCGAGCACCGCCTCGGGGTCGACGAGGACGACCACGTCGTCGATCTCGCGCGAGTGGAGGACGTCCCCGGCGGCGGCGGCGAAGTCGGCGTCGCCGACGATCGTCTCGACCACCTCGAGCCCCGCCTCCCGCAGCGCCCGCGAAGACCGCTCGGCGCGGATCAGCGCGTCGGCCCAGTCGGTGGCGGCGTCGAAACCCTGGATCGGCGTCGCCGGGACGAGCAGCGTGAAGCCGGTCGCCTCGGCGCGTGGCCGCAGGGCCTCGATCAGCGCCGGTGGCTCGGCTTGGCGCCCCACGATCACCAACACGTTGCGCTTGTTCTCCACGGCCTGCATCTCCTGCCTCCTTTTCGTCATCGGACGCGCCCAGCCTCCCTCTTGGGCGTAAACGCCCAGCCAAGGCTTTCTGAGAGTTCCCTAAGAAACCGGGCGGGAAAGGGAGGGAGCGGTGGGGCGGGCTGGCCGCGGTGGGGGCTGGCCGCGGTGGGGCCGTGCTTCGCGGGCGGGGGCGGCCGTCCGAGGTGCGTCCCGGGCGTCTCGTGGCGGCCCTGGCAGGTTGTGGCCG
>DASZUH010000048.1:0-7465 GCA_035547715.1 Solirubrobacterales bacterium | reverse complement strand
AGGTTCGAGGCCCACTTCTGGGCTTCGATGTTCAGTTGCTTGAATTCGCCGGTCACGATCAGGACGCCCATGACGATCAGGATCACGCCGCCGATCGCGACGATCACGGCGTAGTGGCGCTTGACCACGGCGAAGGCGGTCGCCATCCGTGAGAAGGCGAGCGCGGTGACGAGGAAGGGGATCGCCAGGCCGGCCGAGTAGACCGCCAGCAGGAGCGCCCCGCGGGCGGCCGAGCCCGAAGCTGCGGCGGCGGAGAGGATGGCGCCGAGGGTGGGGCCGATGCAGGGGCTCCAGGCGATCGCGAACGCCGCCCCGGCGACGATCGGGCCGCCTTTGCCGGCCCGCGAGAGGAGCGCGTCCACGTGCCACTCTCGGTTCAGCGCGGTGATGAAGAGGGAGCCGACGAAGAGGACCCCCATCGCGATGATCAGCCAGCCCGAGATCTGCGTCAGCAGCGGCTTGTTCGAGGAGAGGAACGAGCCGAGGCCGGTGGCGGTGAGACCGAGCAGGATGAAGATCGCCGAGAAGCTGGCGACGAAGGTGAGCGCGGGGGGGACGACGCGGCGCCAGTCGGCGTCGTCGAGCTCGGCCGCGGAGACGCCGGTGACGGCCGAGAGGTAGCCGGGGACCAGCGGCAGCACGCAGGGCGAGAGGAAGGAGACGATCCCCGCCGCGAGCGCCGCGAGGATTCCCACCCCCGCCGCGGGGTCACCACTGATATCGGCAAGGATCACGACCCACAAGATTAACCGTCGCGCGATGCCCGCCGGGGGAATCGCGCTAACTTACTGGCCAGCCAGCCAAAGGTGGCCGCGCAGGGGCGGCCGCGGGGGAGGAGACGCGTTGAGCAACCGCACG
Organism: Solirubrobacterales bacterium; assembly: GCA_035547715.1. Taxonomy (GTDB): domain Bacteria; phylum Actinomycetota; class Thermoleophilia; order Solirubrobacterales; family 70-9; genus VAYN01. The sequence continues at coordinate 6,607 of DASZUH010000048.1, read as the reverse complement.
TTCGTGATCGGGGTCGGGATGACCAAGTTCGAGAAGCCCGGGACGAAGGAGGGCGACTACCCCGACTGGGCCCAGGAGGCGGGGGAGAAGGCGCTCGCCGACGCCGGCATTCCCTACGAGGACGTCGAGCAGGCCTACGCGGGCTACTGCTACGGCGACTCGACCTACGGCCAGCGGGCGCTCTACGGGCTCGGCCTCACCGGCATCCCGGTCGTCAACGTCAACAACAACTGCTCGACCGGCTCCTCGGCGCTCTTCCTCGCCCGCCAGGCGGTCAAGGGCGGCCTGGTCGACTGCGCGCTCGCGATCGGCTTCGAGAAGATGGAGCCGGGCAGCCTCGGCGTCAAGTACACCGACCGCACCAACGCGCTCGACCGGCACGCGATGCGGATGTTCGAGATCCGCGACGCGGAGGCCTCACCGCCCGCGCCGCAGATGTTCGGCAACGCCGGTCGCGACCACATGGAGCGCTACGGCTCGACCCCCGACCATTTCGCCTGGATCGGCTGGAAGAACCACAGGCACTCGGTCAACAATCCCTACGCTCAGTTCCAGGACGAGTACAGCCTCGAGGACATCAAGGCGGCGAAGATGATCCACGACCCGCTGACCAAGCTGCAGTGCTCGCCGACCTCCGATGGGGCGGCCTGCGCGATCGTCGCCTCGGAGCGTTATGTCGACTCGCACGGCCTCTGGGACAAGGCGGTCGAGATCGCGGGCCAGTCGATGGTCACCGACCTCTCCTCGACCTTCGACGAGAATGCCGACTGCATGACGATCGTCGGCTCGGAGATGTCGCGGACGGCGGCGCGGGCCGCCTACGAGGAGGCCGAGGTGGCGCCGCACGAGGTCGACGTCTGCGAGCTCCACGACTGCTTCAGCGCCAACGAGCTGATCACCTACGAAGCGCTCGGGTTCGCCGCGGAGGGCGAGGCGCACAAGCTGGTCGAGGCGGAGGCGACGACCTTCGGCGGCCAGGTCGTGGTCAACCCGTCCGGCGGCCTGATCTCCAAGGGGCACCCGCTCGGGGCGACCGGACTGGCGCAGTGCTCCGAGCTCACCTGGCAGCTGCGCGGGGAGGCGGGCAGGCGGCAGGTCGAGGGCGCGCGGGTGGCGCTCCAGCACAACATCGGCCTCGGCGGTGCCGCCGTGGTCACCGTCTACAAGCCGGCCGGATAGCCGGAGACACCGGCCGGGCGGCCGGGGAGGAGGAGTGATGGCGAAAGAGCGGCGGTCCCTGAACGGCAAGGTCGTGGCGATCACCGGCGGCGCGCGCGGGATCGGCAAGGCGACGGCCGAGGCGCTGGCGCGGCGCGGGGCGCGGGTGGCGATCGGCGACGTCGACCTGGCGCTCGCCGAGGAGACGGCGGCCGGGCTCGGCACCGAGGGCGTCGCGCTGGCGCTCGACGTCGGCGACCGCGGCTCCTTCGAGCACTTCCTCGACGAGGTCGAACGCCGGCTCGGCACCGTCGACGTGGTGATCAACAACGCCGGGATCATGCCGATCACGCCCTTCGTCGAGGAGTCGGAGGAGTCGTTCCGCCGCCAGATCGAGATCAATCTCGTCGGGGTCATCCACGGGACGCAGCTGGCGCTGAGGCGGATGCTGCCGCGCAACCGCGGCCACATCGTCAACATCGCCTCGCAGGCCGGGAAAACCGGCGTGCCGGGGATCGCGACCTACTCGGCAACCAAGCACGCGGTGGTCGGGCTGAGCGAGTCGGTGCGGGCCGAACTGCGCGGCCGCGCGATCGAGATCTCCTGCGTGATGCCGACGATCGTCAACACCGAGCTGATCTCCGGCGTCGTCGACCGGCCGCTGCTGAAGTCGGTCGAGGCGACCGACGTGGCCGAGGCGATCGTCGGCGCGCTCGAAGTGCCGCGCTTCGACGTCTACGTGCCGAAATCGAACGGTGCGCTGCTGCGCGGCGCCGCCCTGATGCCGCGGACGGCGGCCGAGTGGGTCGGCCGGACGATGGGCACCGACAAGCTGATGATGGAGGTCGACCGCGGGGCGCGGGCGTCCTACGAGGAGCGGGTGACCCACAGCGGCGGCGAGGGCGCACCGGTCGCGGCGGAGGTTCCGGCAGCCGGGGCGGGGCAGTCCGAGGAGGCGCCCGCCGCAGCGGACCACGCGACCCACTGAGGTTTGCCGGCCGACGGCGGTTGTGGTCAAACTGGGCAGATGGCCGCCGGGGCGATGGGGAAGGCGTACGACGCGACCTGGGGCCGCCTCTTCGCCCGTTTCTACGACCGGGCGCTGAAGGCGACCGAGGAGAACGGCCTCGGGCAGATGCGCGCCGACCTCCTGGCCGGGGCGCGCGGGCGCGTGATCGAGGTCGGCGCCGGCACCGGCGCGAACCTCGACCTCTACGGCGCGGGCGTCGAGGACCTGACCCTGGTCGAGCCCGACCCGCACATGGGTGCGCGGCTGCGGGAGAAGCTCGCGGATCGCGGCGGGAACCCGATTCCGGCGCGCCTCGTCGCCGCCCCCGCCGAGGCGCTGCCCTTCGGTGACGACACCTTCGATACCGCGGTCGCGACCCTCGTCCTCTGCACGATCCCCGACCCGGTCGGGGCGATCGCGGAGCTGGCCCGCGTGCTGGCGCCCGGCGGGCGGCTCCTCTTCATCGAGCACGTCCGCGCCGAGGACCCGTCGAGCGCCCGCCGGCAGGACCGCCTGGAGAAGCCCTGGCGCTTCCTCGCCGACGGCTGCCACTGCAACCGCGACACCGAGGCAAGCCTGCGCGCATCCGCGTTCACGGTCGAGACGATCGAGCACGGCAAGATGCCGAAGGCGGCGCCGATCGTCCGCCCGTTGATCCGCGGGACCGCCGTACTTTCCGCATAGGAATCCCGATCCAATCGGGAAACGGGACGTTCACAACTGTCCCCGTGCGCTACTTAGCATCTACGCACTAATGAGTAGACGCGGCGGATCTGATCGATGGCGTGACCCCAACGACGCGCGGAACCCGGAGGCCGCCGAGCGGCTCGAGGCGCGTGATCCCGACGGCGTCATGCGCCGCCGCGAGTTCCTCCAGCGCGCCGCCCTGACCGGCGGGCTGGCGATGGGGATGGCGGGCGTCCTCGGCCCCGACACGATCCTCGGCGAGGCGGCCGCGGCCCAGCAGGTCGACGTCCCCAGCCCGAGGAACCTGCCGCTCGACACGATCGTCGTCCTGATGATGGAGAACCGCTCCTTCGACCATTACCTCGGCTGGCTGCCGGGCGCGGACGGGCGGCAGGCGGGGCTGACCTACTCGAACGCCGCCGGGCAATCGTTCGAAACGCACCGCCTCGCGCCCGACTGGCAGGGTTGCGCCCACCCCGACCCCGACCACTCCTGGGAAGGGGGGAGGGACCAGCTCGACGGCGGCCGCATGGACGGCTTCCTGCGCTCGGGCGAAAACGACGTCTTCTCGATCGGCTACTACGCCGAGCAGGATCTGCCCTTCATCCCGGCGGTGGCGCAGGAATTCACCACCTTCGACCGCTTCTTCTGCTCGCTGCTCGCCTCGACCTACCCGAACCGTTACTACATGCACGCGGCGCAGTCCTACGGGATGAAGGACAACACCCTGCCGTTCCTGCAGAGCGCCGAAAGCCTGCTCGGCTGGCCCGACACGACGATCTTCGCCGCGCTCGCCGCGGCGGGCGTCTCCAACCGCTACTTCTACACCGACATCCCGGTGTCGGCGCTCTGGGGCGTGCCCGGGCTGGCGCGCTCGGGCCAGGTGCAGGAGTACTACGAGCGCTGTGCGACCGGGACGCTGCCCGCGGTCTCCTTCGTCGATCCCTCTTTCGCGGGGGAGGAAGGGGGCACCTCGGGCGACGAACACCCGCACGGCGACGTGCGCGTCGGACAGGCGTTCATGTCCGACGTCGTCCACGCCTTCATGGAAGGGCCGCAGTGGAAGCGGGGCGCGCTCTTCGTCGTCTACGACGAGTGGGGCGGGTTCTTCGACCACGTGCGGCCGCCGCGCGTCCCCGACGTGCGCTCGAGCGCCGACGTCGACGAAGACTTCGGCCAGATGGGGATGCGGATCCCGGCGGTGCTGGTCTCGCCCTACGCGAAGCGCAACCACGTCGACCACAACATCTACGGCTTCGAGTCGATCCTGAAGCTGATCCGCTACCGCTACGGGCTGGCGCCGCTGACGACGCGCGACCGGTACGCGAAGAACATCCTCCGCTCCTTCGACTTCGACTCGAGGCCGAACTACGAGGTGCCCGACCTGCCGGACCCGCCGAGCGTGGTCGCGAGCGCCTGCACGACGGAAGGGAGCGCGCCGTCGAGCGGGGGCGGCGGCGGCAATGGGCTCGGCGAAACGCTCGAAGGGCCGGCCGGGATCCTCGACCTGGAGGCGCCGGCGCGACCGAAGGAGCACGACCTGGCGACGCTGAAGACCTCGGGCTACCTCGAACGGCTCGGCTTCGACTACAGGCCCGCGACGCCCGAGCGCACCTTCCGCCACCCGTCGAAGCTCGGGCTGAAGCCTTGAGGACGAGGGCGATGGTCCTGCTTGGTGGCTTGATCGCCCTGCTCGTACCCGGCGTGCCCGGGGCGGCCGGGGCGGCGCTGCTCGAGCCGGTCGCGATCTCGGCGGGCGCGCCGGAATCGGCCGAGGCGGGCAAGGCGTTCCAGCTCGAAGTGGCGGTCGAAGCCGAAGCGGGCGCGCTCGACATCGCCGCGATGCCACTGACCCTGGGCGTCAAGCTGGCCCCCGAGTGCGGCGGGTCCCTCGCCGGGACCGCGGACCCGCCCGTGCTGCAGAAAACGTTGCCGAACCCGACCGCGGGCGCGGCCTACGCGCAGACCGTCACCGGCCGGGTGACCGCGACCGCCACCGGCACCGACGTCGTCTGCGCCTTCCTCCAGGACGCGCAAGAACGCCAGTTCGCGACCGACACCGGCGCCGAGGTGACGGTCGTCGCGGCGGGCGCCGGCGGCGACACGGCAGGACGGTGCTCGACGGTGACCCGGAAGGTGGAGGCGGCAAGGCGGAGCCTGCGGCGGCTCGACCACCGGACCGCCAAGGTGCGGCGCGCCCTGCACCGCGCCCACGGCGCCCATCGCGAGGCGCTGTCGCGCAAGCTCCACAAGCTGACCACCCACCGCAAGAAGGCGCAGAAACGGCGCCGCGCGTCGGTGGGCGAACTCGGGGAAGCGTGCTCGTGAGGATCCGGCTCCTCCTCCTCGTCACGGCCCTCCTCGTCACGGCCCTCGCGACCTCGGCCCACGCCGCCGAACTTCCCCACATCAAGCACCTCTTCGTCATCGTCGAGGAGAACGAGAACGCCGAAGAAAGCTTCTCCGCCGACCCGCCGGCGCCCTACCTGGGCAAGACGATGGTCGAAGAAGGGGCGCTGCTGCCCAACTACTTCGGCATCGGCCACCAGAGCCTCGACAACTACCTGGCGCTGGTCAGCGGACAGCCGCCGAACCTCGCGACCCAGACCGACTGCCTGATCTACACCGACATGTTGGCGCCGGGCACCGAACCCGACGGCGTCGCGGTCGGCCAGGGCTGCGTGTTCCCGGCCTCCGTCCAGACGATCGCCGGGCAGCTCGAAGAAACCGGGCACACCTGGCGCAGCTACAACCAGGACATGGCCGCGGGCGCCAAGGAAGGCGAAGCGACCACATGCAGGCACCCGAGCATCGGCAGCTACGACCAGACGCAGGTGGCGAGCGCCACCAACCAGTACGCGGCGCGTCACGACCCCTTCGTCTACTTCCACTCGATCACCGACTCGGAAACCTGCAACCGCAACGTCGTCGACCTGACCCGGCTGCCGGAAGATCTGGAGAGCCTCGCGACCTCGCCCGAATACGCCTTCATCACGCCCGACCTCTGCTACGACGGCCACGACGCGACCTGCGCCGACGGCGTCTCGCCGGGCGGTTACATGGGGATCAACGCCTTCCTCGAAGAATGGGTACCGCGGATCAAGGCCTCGCCCGCCTACCGCGACCACGGCGCGATAATGGTCACCTTCGACGAGTCCGAGACGGGTGCCGAATCCTGCTGCGACGAGCCGCTCGGTCCGAACACGCTGAACAACGGCGGCATCATGCCCGGTAACGGCGGCGGGCGCGTCGGCGCGGTGATCGAGTCGCCCTGCATCAAAGCGGGGACGATCAGCCTCGACAACTACAACCACTACTCGGCATTGCGCTGGATCGAGGACAACTGGGGGCTGTCGCACCTGGCGGACGCGAGCACCGACGGCCTGCGCCCCTTCGGCTCCGACGTCTTCACCAACCCGGCCTGCGATACCGGCCTCGCGACCGGATCGGGCGGCGGCCGTGGCGGTGGGGGAGGCGGAAGCGGCGGTGGCAGATCCATCCCCGAACCGCGGCCCGCGACCCACCTCGGGATCACCCCTCGCCATGTCCCGGCGGGCAAGCTCGCCCTCCTGACCCTGAGCCTGTCGAGCGACATCGCGACCTGCCGCGCCGGCGCGCCGGTCCACATCGACGGCCACAAGACCCACACGAGCCGCAAGGGCATCGCCCGGATCAAGGCGCGCCTGCCCGAGGGCCGCTGGACCGCCGTCGCCCGTCCGCCCGGCTGCAAGGCCGCCAAAGCCTTCGTCCACG
>DASZUH010000047.1:0-1735 GCA_035547715.1 Solirubrobacterales bacterium | reverse complement strand
AACTCGGACGGCCGCCGGCCCCGAGACGGCCGCCGCCCCCGGGCGCCGGCTTGCGCCGCGGCCGTCCCTGAAATCGACCCTCTAAGGGGTGGCGGAGCGGTTCGTGAAGGGAACGTAAGGGCGACAGGGCTCGCCGCGCAGGCCGGGACACGGGGGCAGCGGGCTCGGGACGGCGATGCCGGGGACGACCGGCAGCAACAGGTCGCTCGGGTCTTCCTTGCCGTAGGCGATCGCCACTTCTGAGGTGCCCGTCGGTTCGGTTTCTTCGAAGTCCCAGATCGGCTGGGTGCCGTTCGGTGCCGCGATCGTCACCCGGATGCGGGAGCCGGCGCGGTAGGCGTGGCCCTCGTAGTAGAGCGGGATCGTCACCTTCACGAACTGGTCGGACGGCATCGGTTCGACGTCGGATTCGCGCAGGCTCAGCACCGGCTCGAGCGCGGTCGACCTGGCCGCGTCGAGCTCGCGCTCGTCGGCCCGCACCCAGCCGTTCTGGACGAAGGTCTCCTTGCCGTCCGGACGCACCTCGCTCACCGTCGCCTGGAGGTCGACGTTCGGCGTCGCCGAACGCACCCAGACGTTGACCGCGCCGCCGCCGATCACGGTCGTGTTCTCGGTCAGCGGTTCGGTCACGTAGGAGACGGCCGAGCCGGGCGGGCTTTGTTCCCAGCGGTAGCTCGGCGTCTGGGTCCACAACCCGCCTTCGCCGGACCCGGTGTCGCCGCTGAAGTCCTGCAGCGGCAGCGCGCCCGCGTTCCAGCTGAAGCCGTCGGCGGCGAGGCCCGCGGGCGGCTTCGCCGCCAGCGTCCCGCCCGGCGCCAGGTACCAGGCTTTCGCCTGCGTCCCCGGGATCGGGAATTCGCTGAACGATTCTTCGAAGCTCGGATACGGCTGCCCCGGCGAGAGGCCGCCCGCGCCGCTGTCGAAGAGGACGCGGATCGGCTTCTGCGCTTCGAAGGCGGCGAGCGCCCCCGCGTAGGTCGGCTGCAGCTGCACCGGGTCCGGCGGCAGGGTCAGTCCCGGGATCCCCATCGCTTCCTGGAAGACGAGCGGCGCCGCCAGGTGCATCACCGCTCCCACCGCAAGCGGCGACTGCCTGGCCACGTAGAGCTCGAGGAAGTCGATCCAGCGGTCGAAGGTCGCCGGGTCGAGCGAGTCGATGTGGGTGCCGTTGGTGAAGGTGAACCACTTCTGCCGCGTGCCGCTGAAGTGCTCGGCCAGGTCGGGGCAGTGGCCGCCGGTCTGCTCGTCGGTCCACTGGCAGGCCATGAAGGTCGGCACGTCGATCTTCTTGACGAACGTGACCGGCGCGAGTGGGTCGGCCACCTTCGGCACGTAGTGGCTGTTTTCCTGGACCTTCTTCAGCAGGTTGACCGCTTCCGGATGGAGCGCCTGGTTTTCCTTGCAGGTCGCGTCGCCTTCCTGGATCCGTTGGTAGGCCCAGTGCTGGCCGCTCGTCGGGCCCGCCGCTTCGGCGTCGTGGACGCGCTCCTTCGCCCATTCGAGGGCGAAGCCGGTGTTGAGGATGCCGCCCGGATAGAGCGTCGTCTGGGTGTTGTCGATGACCGAGAGCGGCGTGATCGCGGCGAGGTCCGGTGGCCGCGTGGCGGCGGTGAAGAGCTGGCTGATGCCGCCGTAGGAGATCCCCATCATCCCGACTTCGTGGTGGAGGACCCAGGGCTGGTGGGCGATCGTCTCGACCACGTCGTAGCCGTCGAGGTTCTGCAGCGGTTCGAAG
>DASZUH010000046.1:0-28276 GCA_035547715.1 Solirubrobacterales bacterium | reverse complement strand
CGTGGCGGCCCTGGCAGGTTGCCCGCTTGCCACGAGACGCCCGGGACGTGGGGGTTCCGTGGGGAAGGTGCGGAGTTCGCCACGATCTCCGCTCTTCCGTCACGGTTCCACATCGGGCGGGTTCACGATCGGTGTTTTTGGTCCCCCATAGGGGCCCAAATACACCGAACGCGTTCTGGGCGGATGAGGATCGGGGACGTTCCCGGAGTCTTCGTCACGGGAGGCGCGCACTTCGTGGAGGACCCCGCACGTCTCCCGGCTCCCGTCACGAACCCTCATCACTCCCCGCACACCCGGCCTTCTCGGTGGCGGCCACAACCTGCCAGGGCCGCCACGAGACGCCCGGGACGCATCTCGGACGGCCGCAACGCCCTGAAGGACGGCGGCCCGCCAAGCGCCACCTCGGACGGCCGCCCCGCCCCCGAACCACAGGCCCCCGACCCCGGACCGCCCCATCAACCATCCACCCCCGGCTCGTACCGGAACAGCAGGTGGTCGAAGCCGGCGTGCTCGACTTCGCCGGCACCCTCCATGCCGATCTTCTCCGCGACCCGCCTCGAGGCCAGGTTGATCGGCAGGATCATCGCCACGACTTCGTCGAGTTCCAGCTCGCCCGCGAACTCGAGCGCCGCGGCGGCGGCCTCGCCCGCGAAGCCCTCGCCGTGGCGCTCGGGATCAATCGCCCAGAGAACCTCGATCCCGGCCCGGTCGCCGACGTCGGTCCAGCGTAGGCCGACCCGGCCGAGGTAGTCGCCGCCCCCCCGCTCGATCACCGCCCACGGACCGAACCCGAAGCGCTCCCAGTGGCGTTCGTCTTCGTGCAGCCAGGCGTCGCCGTCGGCGGGCTCGAAGGGCTCCAGCGGCTGCGGGCGCAGCCATTCGCCGACGGTCGGATGCATCAGCAGGCCGCGGTAACCGGGGCCGTCGCCGGGGCCGGGCGGCCGCAGCAGCAACCGCCTGGTGGTGCGCGCGTCGCCGTCCACGTCCGAAGACTCTAGGTCGCTCAGAAGCGGGAAGGCGGAGGCGGGCGGTCGGGGGCCGACGGCGAGGGGAAGCCGAGAATCGCGCAGGTCGACGGGATCGGCTCCTCACCGGACTCGGCGAGGCGCCTTTCGGCGTCGTTGCGAATCTGTTCGACTTCGCCGAAGGCGGCCCCCAGGGCAGTGACCATTTCCTTCCAGCCCTGTGAATCGAGCTTCATCGCGATCCAACTCAGGTGACGATCCTCGCGGGAGTCGAACGTCTCGCTCATCAGCGCGCCTTCGATCCGTGCCAACAGGCCCTGGACGACGGTCCTCGTGATCCGCGGTTTGTCCTCCGGCGGGATCTGCGACCAGTCCGTGTCGGAGAAGTAGGCGCGCCCGATCCCGCGGTAGACGTGTTCGATCGAGCCCCGCCGCTTGTTCTCCTCCACCACTGTCAGGCAGCCATAGTCCGCCAGCTCGCGAAAGTGGTACGCGACGTGGGAGACGTCCATCTCCGTCGGCGCGAACCCTTCGCGGCAGAACTCGACCGGGCTCATGTCGCGCTCGTTGAGAATCTCCAGGACGCGCACCCTGACCGGGTGGGCCAAGATGGCGGCCGCGGTGGACCGGTCGCGTTCGGCACGCGTCGCTTTCAAGGCCCTACCTATCGGGTTAGTTCGATCACTCGACTCCATTCTTGTGAAGCAGCATAGTGACCTAAAACGCGGCGTCCATATCTCGCCCGTCCCGATCGGCGTCTTGCGCCGTGCATACAAAGGGTTCCGGCCGTCCCAGACAACGGACGGCCACAGTCATCCGCATCGGACCAGGGGAAAGGAGGTGAGCATGAAGCTCTCCGACATCGACGCGCGGATTCCGTCCGCCTCGGTCACCAAGTCGAACTAGCCTTCTTCGGGCGGCGGCATCTGGTGCCGCCGCCCCGCTCCCGACTAGGCTGAGCAGGTGGCCGACTCCCCCGCCGAGCTGATCGACGCGCGGATCGCCGAACTCGGCGACTGGCGCGGCGAGACCCTCGCCCGCGTGCGGGCGATCATCAAATCCGCCGACCCGGAAGTCGAAGAGACCTGGAAATGGCGCGGCGTCCCGGTCTGGGAGCACGATGGCATCATCTGCACCGGCGAGGCCTACAAGAAAGCCGTCAAGCTAACCTTCGCCAAGGGCGCCTCCCTCGACGACCCCGCGGGCCTCTTCAACTCGAGCCTCGACGGCAACGTCCGCCGCGCGATCGACATCCACGAGGGCGAGGACGTCGACGCGGCCGCGCTGACGGACCTGGTCCACGCCGCGGTCGCCCTGAACGAAGCGAAGTAGCCCCGCGGGACGAGCCGCCTCAGATGAAGTACATGCCGCTGCCGGCCTCTTCGGCTTCGCGGCGGGCGACTTCGGCGATCGTCGTCTGGCCGAAGACCTTGCGCAGGGCGCCGACCCCCTCGGCCCAGATGCCGCCGGCCTCGTCGGCTTCGGAGCCGATTTTGCCATCCAGGGCCTGGACGACCTCAAGCACGGTGATCTCTTCCGCCGGGCGGGAGAGGGTGTAGCCGCCGCGCATGCCGCGGTGGCTGGTCAGGAGGCCCGCGCGCCGCAGGGTCGAGAAGAGCTGCTCGAGGAACTGCTCGGGGATGTCCCGACGTTCGGCGAGCTCTTTGATCGGCACGGGCCGATCCCCCGAACGGGCGAGCTCCGCGAGTGCGACGACCGCATAGCGCGACTTCGAGGTGATCGAGATCACGATGACTTTCTACCGCACCGTCCGGCCTTGGTTAGGATCGGACGAGTCGGGCGCAGGCCTCCACCCGGGTGCCCATCAGCAAACGAGTGATCGGAAGCAGCCCTGAGCGAACGCCCTCATTGCCTTGTCGTCGATGCCCATCCGCTGGTCCGTCTGGGCGTCCGGAATGTCTTGTCCAAGGATTTCGAGGTGCAGGAAGCGAGCGGGCGCGAGGAAGCGCTCGACCTCGTGCGCGACATCGGTGACTTCGACGTCGCCGTCCTCGACATGGGCTGGCGGCCGAACGGCAACGGCGCCTCGATCAGCGGCGCGGAGACGATCCGCGCGATGCGCCGCGCCTCCCCGGTGCTCGGCATCGTCGCCCACGGGGACCGCGCCGAGCGCTACCTCGCCAACGCCGCCCTCGGCGCCGGCGCCACGGCCTACGTCTCGCGGACCGCGGGCCCCGAGGAGATGCGCAAGGCGGTGACCGCGGCGGCGGCGCAGGAGCGCTTCGTCGACGGCGACGTGCCACCGAAAGGCTCGCGCGGCGCGATCACCAAGCGCCAGCGGGAGATCCTCCAACTGCTCGCCGACGGCGAGTCGACGACGGTCGCGGCGCGCCAGCTCGGCCTCTCCGAGGAGACCGTGAAGACCCACATCAAGAGCACCCTCTCCCGCCTCGAAGCGAAGAACCGCAGCCACGCCGTCGCGATCGGCCTGCGCGAATCCCTGATCGTCTAGAGGGTCGACAGAGGACGCGGCCGTCCCGTCCACGACCCTGGCAGGTTGTGGCCGCGGCCGGGACGGCCGAGGGTGCGAGGAGAGTGCGGAGGATCCGTGACGAGCCCCGGGAGACGTGCGGGTCCTCCACGAAGTGCGCGCCTCCCGTCACGAAGACTCCGGGAACGTCACCGATCCTCACCCGCCCAGATCACGATGCGTGTTTTGACCCTGCCATAGCAAGGTCAAAACACGCATCGTGATCTGGGCGGATGAGGATCCATCGCGTTCCTGGACTCTTCGTCACGGGAGGCGCGCACTTCGTGGAGGACCCCGCGCGTCTCCCGGCGCCCGTCACGGATCCTCCGCGCTCTCCTCGCACCCTCGGCCGTCCCGGCCACGGCCACAACCTGCCAGGGCCGCCACGAGACGCCCGGGACGTACCTCGGACGGCCGCCCCGGCCGCGAACCACCGCCCCCGCCCTCAGCGCTCCAGCACCAGCCCCAGGAACCTCTGGGTGCGCTCCTCGCGGGGGTTGTCGAGGACCGCGGCGGGGTCGCCCTGCTCGACCACGACGCCGCCGTCCATGAAGACGACCTGGTCGCCGACCTCGCGGGCGAAGCCGATCTCGTGGGTGACGACGAGCATCGTCATGCCTTCCTCGGCGAGCTCGCGCATCGTGTCGAGGACCTCTTTGACGAGCTCGGGGTCGAGGGCCGAGGTGACCTCGTCGAAGAGCATCACGTGGGGTTCCATCGCCAGCGCGCGGGCGATCGCGACGCGCTGCTGTTGGCCGCCCGAGAGCGTTTCCGGGTACTGACCGAGGCGATCGCCGAGGCCGACGCGCTCCAGCAGGGCGCGGCCTTTCTCCTCCGCCTCGGCGCGCGACTTGCCGAGCACCTTCATCGGCGCCAGGGTGACGTTCTCGAGCGCCGTCTTGTGGGGGAAGAGGTTGAACTGCTGGAAGACCATGCCGACCCGCTGGCGGACGAAGTCGAGGTTCCAGCTCGACTCGCCGGTGCCCGAGCCCGGCCCCTTGCAGATGTCCTGCCCCTCGAGGAAGATCTCGCCTTCCTCCGGCGGTGCCAGCAGGTTGACGCAGCGCAGCAGCGTGCTCTTGCCCGAGCCGCTCGGCCCGAGGATGCAGATCACTTCGCCTTTGTTGACGTCGAGGTCGACGCCTTTCAGCACCTCAAGTTTGCCGAAGCGTTTATGGACGTTCCGCAGCTGCAGGATCGGCTCGGCCATCAGGCCACCTCGATGTGGGTGCCGCGAGTGACTTTGGTCTGGTTCCGCTTGATCAGGTAGTCGACCAGGCGGGCCAACGGCAGGATGATCACGAGGAAGAAGAAGGCGGTGAGGATCAGCGCCGAGCTGTTCAATCGTTCGGCGAGGATTTCGCGGCTCACCAGAACGGACTCACCGAAGGCGATGAAGCTGACCAGCGTCGTTTCCTTCAGCAGCGAGATCGATTCGTTCAGCATCGGCGCCGGCACCTTGGTCACCGCCTGGGGGAGGATGATGTGGCGCATCGCCTGGGTGTGGCTCATGCCGAGGGAGCGCGCGGCCTCCATCTGGCCTTTCGGGACCGCTTCGATCCCCGCCCGGTAGACCTCCGCCATGTAGGCGCCGAAGACGAGGAGCAACGACGCGACGCCGTACCAGAACGGATCGGGCTTGCCGAACCACTCCGGGATCCGGACGCCTTTGGGCAGGAACGTCAGGAAGGGGACCCCACCCGAGATGAGCAGGATGACGACCAGGCAGGGGATCGCCCGGAAGACGTCGATATAGGCGATCGTCAGGAATCGGATCGGAGCGAAGCCTTTCCCCGGTAGCTGCCGAAGGAAGGCGAGGATCAGACCCCAGATCAGGACCAGGATCAGCGCCGCCACCCAGATCAGAAGGTTCTGGAGGAAGGCTTCGAGGACTTCCCAGAAGTGTTCCCCCATCACGTGGAAGTCGAAGTACTGTTCGAAAAAGACGCTCACATCTCGCTCCTGATCCCGCTTTTCCCAATCAAAGAGGGGGCGCCGCCCCCGACGCCCCCTCCGTTATACGGCTTTCGGCCTGGCCGCGCCCGCGGTTACTTGGCTTCCGCTTCTTCGATCGCTTTTTCGAGCCCTTCCAGCGGCGGCGCTTCCTTGAACCACTTTTCGTAGACCTTGGTGTAGCTGCCGTCTTCGATGGTTTTCTTCAGACCTTCGTTGATCTGTTCGAGCAGTTCGGTGCTTTCCTTGGCGACCGCGATCCCGTACGTTTCTTCGGTCGGGACTTTTTCGACGACTTCGATGCCACCGAGTTCTTCTGCCTGCTTTTTGGCGACCGGCGCGTCGATGATCACCGCTTCGACCACCCCGGACTTCAGCGCGTTGTCCGCGTCGGGGCCTTCCGGATAGGGGCGAAGTTCCGAGGCTTCGGCTTTTTCCTTGGCCAGTTCGAGCCCGGTCGTGCCCTGCTGGGCGGCGACGACCTTGCCCTTGAGGTCGGCAAGGCCGGTTATTTCACTGCCTTCTTTGACCAGGACCGCCTGTTCGGAGAGGTAGTAGGGCAGCGAGAAGGAGACGACCTTTTCGCGTTCTTCGGTGATCGTCGCGGCCGACATCACGGCTTCGAACTTGCCCTGCGCGACGTCGCGGAAGATCGTTTCGAAGGAGGAATCGATGAATTCGGGTTCACGCCCGATCTCCTTGCCGATCGCTTCCATCAGTTCGACGTCGAAGCCGGTGTAGCTGCCCTTTTTCCCCTGCTCGAACGGGGGATAGGGGATGTCGGACCCGACCGTCAGCTTTTCGCCGCCGCCGCTCGTTTCTTCTTCGCCGGCGCCCCCCGCCGCTTCCGTGCCTTCTTCGCTTTCGCTCGTCGCGCCGGTCGAGCCGGAGCTGCCGCCTCCGCCGCACCCTGCGACGACGATGCTCACGGCTCCCACGAGAAGGACCGCCAGGAAAGCGGCCAGCCGCGTTTTGCTGGACAAACGTGCCTCCGATCAGAAAATTGCTGGACGGCCTGAACCTACACCCGAATTCGGGGGTCGCGTTTGTCCAACGGGCCAGATCCGGGTATCCGGTCCGCTCCCACGGGGAGACCACCCCCGCTACACTTTCTGAAGTAAGGGGACCCGGCACGCAATGGCACCAGATCCAGTCTTGAACAGACCCTGCGGGGGCCGCTTCGGCGACGTCGTCGAATCGATCGGCAACACGCCGCTGGTCGAGTTGAAGCGCCTGTCGCCGAAGCCCGAGGTGCGCATCTACGCGAAGCTCGAGGGCCACAACCCGACCGGCTCGGTCAAGGACCGCGTCGCCCGCTCGATGATCGAGAAGGCCGAGGCCGAAGGCGCGATCGAGCCGGGGCAGACGATCCTCGAACCCACGTCCGGCAACACCGGCATCGCGCTGGCGATGATCTGCCGCCGCAAGGGCTACCCGCTGCAGGTGGTGATGCCCGACAACGTCACCGAGGAGCGCACCCAGCTGCTGCGCATGTACGGCGCCGAGATCGTCTACTCCGAGGGGGCCAAGGGCTCCAACGGGGCGGTCGAGGTGGCGCTCGAGCTGGCCCGGCAGCCCGGCTTCTTCATGCCCTACCAGTACGGCAACGACGCCAACCCGCTCGCTCATTACAACGGCACCGCGCTGGAGATCCTCGAAGAGCTCGACACGGTCACGGCCTTTGTCGGCGGCCTCGGCACCGGCGGCACGCTGATGGGCAACGGGCGGCGCCTCAAGGAGGCCGACCCGGAGACGCTGATCGTCGCCGCCGAGCCGATGCAGGGGGAGCTCGTCCAGGGCCTCCGCTCCCTCGAGGACGGCTTCATCCCGCCGATCATCGACCTCGACCTGCTCGACCGCAAAATCATGGTCTCCAACCGCGACGCGATCGTCTGGACGAAGAAGCTGCTCGAGGAGGAGGGCGTCTTCTCCGGCGTCTCCGGCGGCGCCGTCGCCCGCGTCGCGGCCCGGATCGCGGGGGAGCTCGACTCCGGCAACGTCGTCTTCCTGATCCCCGACGACGGCTGGAAGTACCTCTCCTCGGGCATCTACACGAAGCCGCTCGAGGAGATCGAGAACCTCGACTCCACCGTCTGGTGGTAGGCGCGCCCGCCTGAGCCGAGGGGATTCGATGCGAAGGGCGACGCTGGTTTCGATGCTGGTCTTGGCGGTGGCTTCGGTCGGAGCGGCGGTGGCGCACGCCGTGATCGACCCGACCTTCGGGCAGGAAGGCACCGCGGCGGTGAGCCCGCCGACGCCGAGCGGCTGGTCCAACGAACGGCTCGAGGCGGCGGCGACCGGCCAGAACGGCGAGACCTACGTCGTCGCGCGCCAGTCGTCGTGCGCGAGCTACCCGTGCTCGCAGGGAGATTTCGTCTTCCGGTACCTGGCCGACGGCGCTCTCGAAGCGGGCTTCGCCGGCTCGCGCGGTTACGAAATCCCGCCCGAAACCACGAGCTTCTACGAAGCCGGGCAGCCGCTGATCACCGTCGACTCCTCGGGCTTGCCGGTCGTCGGCCGCACGGTTTCCACCTCGGGCAACGGCAGCGCGATCGTCGTCCGCCGGCTGCTCGACACCGGGGAACCGGACACCGGCTTCGCCGCCCAGGGCGCGGTGCGACTGCCCTGTCCGTGCGGGCGCGAAACCACCCAGCTCCTCGCCGGGCCCCACGACTCGGTGTTCGTCGTCGCCACCGCCGAGACCAGGGAGAGGCGGCGCGGCCAAAAAAGCGGCGCGACCGGGTCGGCGACCCTGATCAAGCTCGACTCGACCGGGCACCGGGCGAAGGGCTTCGGCTCGCGCGGCTCGGTCACCGCGACGGCACCGGGTGAAGGCAAGATCGAATACGACGCGACGACCCCCGACGGGGCGATCTACTTCGGTGGCCGCGGCCTCACCAGATCGACCGATGCGGGCTTCCTGCTGCGCATGTCGAAGAAGGGCGTGATCGACACCAGGTTCGAGCGGCGGGCGCTGAAGGCGCTGCAGCGGCTGCGGGCGGTCAAGGGCAACGAAGTCCGCGTCACGACGGCGGTGGTCGGGCGGACCGGGCCGATCGAGCTTTTCGGGTCGGCCGGAAGCATCGGCGGCTTCGAGTTGCGGCTGCACCCGGACGGCACGCCGGCCGGCGGCTGGGCCGACGACGGGCTCGCGCTCCTGCCGTACCCGATCGCCACGGCGGTGCAAGGGCGGGAAGGCTCGACGATGGCGCTCACCGGCGAAGAAGCCGCGGCGCCGCACCTGCTGCGGATCCTCGGCAACGGGAGGCTCGACCGGGCCTTCGGGGCGGGCGGCGAGTTGCTTCCGGGGGCAACCGAACCCACCGGTTACTCGCTCTATCCGGCCGGGCTCGGGCGGGTCGGTGTGACCGATCTGGGCCGGCCCGAATGCCATGCGACCTGCGAAGTAACCGGCAGGCTGTGGCGGTTCCTGGAACGGAAATAGGGCTCGACCCAGGCCCGCGAGGCGGTTCAGTAGCCTCGCGGGCATGAAGATCTCCCAGGCACTCGTGGACGAGATGATCGTGCACGCTCTCGAGGACCGGCCCAACGAGTGCTGCGGCATGATCGGCGGGCGCGACGGGGTGGCGACGAAGGTCGTGCCCGTGCTCAACGCCGCCGCCAGCCCGCTGCGCTACGAGATGGATCCGCAGGGTCAGTTCGACGCGCTGAAGGAGATCGAAGACGACGGCGAGCTGCTGGCGATCTACCACTCGCACACCAAGAGCGCCGCCTATCCGTCGCAGACCGACGTGAACCAGGCGCAGAACTGGCCCGAACCGATCTACGTGATCGTCTCGCTGGTCGATGAGCAGAAGCCGGACGTCAAGGGCTTCCACCTCGCCGACCTGAAGATCGTCGACGCCGAGCTCGAGATCGGGTAGAAGAAGCCATGGCGGAGGCGACGAAACACCGCGGGGCCCACTCGCGGGGTTCGCACGGCGGCGGCGGCCACCACGGCGACGAGGGCGGCGGCGGTGGCGGTGGGGGCGGCGGCAAGCTGGTCAAGGTCGGCTTCGCCCGCAACCAGGCCGAAGCGGAGATGCTGCAGGGGCTGCTGCTCGAGTCGGGGATCCCGAGCATCCTCAAACGCGCCGGCGGCTTCGACAACCCCGACTTCCTGGTCGCCGGTCCGCACGACATCTGGGTCAACAAGGAACACGCGCAGGCGGCGCGCGAGCTGCTCGCCGAGACGCTGACCGAGAGCGAATCCGAAGAGCACGAAGAGATCGAAGGCCAGGTGCGGTTGGAGGCGACCGGCGGCGAGCCGACGAGCCCGGCGCGGCTGGCGCTCTGGGTCGGCGGCGGCTTCGTCGTCGCCGTGATCCTGATCTGGATCGCCTACCAGATCAGCTGAGCGGCGCGCGCCTCAGCTGACGCCGGCGGGGCCGCGGACCATCTCCCGCAGGTAATCGCGCCAGGCGGCCTCGATGTCGCGGAAACGGGCGTCGAAGGCGTCTTCGAGGGTTACCGCGGGGCCGCCGGGGAGGAGGCCGTCGACGAGGCGCTCGCAGGCCTCGGGGCCGCGCTCGTTCTCGAGCAGGTCGAAGATCGTGCCGCCGAGGATCACCGCGTCGCGGCGGCTGGGCGGGAAGGAGACGCGGCCGCCGCCGCGCAGGCGCAGCAGCACCGCGGCGCGGTAGAGGCCGACCTGGCGGGCGAAGTACTGGGCGCCGCCTTCGACCAGCCAGGCCCAGCGCAGGTAGCGGAGGAAGCGATGCGGCGTCCAGGACGGCGGCAGGGCGGTGTTGTTGGTGGCGATGACGAGCTGCGCGTAGAGGCGCTCCGAGGTTCCGCGCAGGGCTTCCAGCGAGTCCTCGCCCGCGGCCCGCCTTTCCATGTGGCGGTCGTTGAGGACGTGGAGCTCGGTCTCCATCGGCCAGCCCGCCAGGTAGCGCCGTCCGGCCGGCGCCGCCGCGCGGCGCGCGGCCGGGAGGAAGGGATGCGCCATCGTCAGCGACGCCGGGTTGGTGTGGATGACGACGGTGACTTCGTCGGGCATCCGCTCGAAGCGGTCTTCGAGCCGCAGGCGCAGCGTCTCCAGCCGGTCGAGCGTCCGGTCGGCGAACGCGGCGTCGTTCGAGTCGTGCCGCGCGGTGAAGCTCAACGACTCCGTTTCAACCCACGACATAGGCCGAGACTACGGCCTGAAGCCGTCAGAGCAAGCAGCGCCAGGACGCAGGGAGCGAAGCGTGCTCCGCACGTGGGCGACCGAGGACACCGCGATGCGCCGCTCTGCCGGCTTCAGGGGTCAGACGAGGGCGGGCTCGGCCGCACCGCAGACTTCTCTGATCTCCTGGCGGGCGCGGTCGAACTCCTCGTCGGCCATCACCGGCGTGCCCTCGAAGGGCAGGTCACGGTCGATCTCGACCCAGGAGCGGCAGCCGTGGTACTCGTCGCGGACCCGCACGGTGACCGGGCGGGGGATGCGATGCACCCGCAGCAGCAGGATGTGAAGGGGGTGACGACGCTTCCACGCCAGTCGCTTCTCGGCGTAATCCGGAGTCCAGATGTAGTACGGCGAGAGGCAGTCGAGGGTCCGTCGATCTTCGATCGTGACGTGATCGGTCACTTCGGCCCACGCGCGCAGTCGCACGCGGTCGGGCTGCGGGATGCCACCGTCCTGGATCAGGGCCTTCGGCGGCGGCTCCTCGTCGGGCCAGACACCCTCCTCGAGCGCGCGACGCAGCTCGGGGTGGTGGGATTCGCGGACGAGGTCGTTCCGCTGGTGGTCGAAGGTCGGGTAGAGGAAGAAGCGCTCGTGCTCGAGTTCGAAGTGCTTGTTCTCCTCGCGAATTCCGCCCTTGCGAAGCGTGAGCAACTGCTCACCCTCGGCGAGAGCGCGGACGGTTACAGCCCATTCCTTGAGAGCGATTGGCATTTGAAGTCAGTACCTGGGGAGGTCGTGATCGATATATGGGGGCTGGGCGCGAGTGCGGGCCGTGAGAGGCCGCCGTGCCCACCCGAGGGCAAACATGTTAGAGAACGGCGCGCAAAACACCAAATGATTGGTGGCGGAATTTAGGTGATGCCGGATCCGCCGCCCCCCGGCGTTTCGATGCGCAAACGGCTCCCTGGAGCCAGATCTCCTTCGCTCTTGGAGGGGATGGATTTCCCGTCGAGGAGGTTCTTCCCCGCGGCCCCGGGGCGGCCGCCGTCGCGGCCCTGCGGCGCCCGCCGACGCCGCTCGGTGAGGAGCGTGAAGCGCATCGGGGCGAGCGCCTCGAGTTCGCGGACGAGGCCGTCGCCGCCGCGGTGTGCGCCGTCGCCGCCCGAACCCCGTCGCAGCGCCAATTCGCGGACGCGCAGGGGAAATTCGGTCTCCAGCGCCTCGATCGGCGTGTTCAGCGTGTTCGACATCGCCACGTGGACCGCGCTCGGGCCGTCGGCGTCGGGGCAGGCGCCCTGGCCGCCGCCGAGCGTCTCGTAGTAGGTGAAGTCCTCGCCGGCGAGGGTCAGGTTGTTCATCGTGCCCTGGCCCTGGGCGGGGACCGGGCGGGCGCCGGCGAGGGCGGCGATGACGAGGTCGGCGACGCGGCTCGAGGTCTCGACGTTGCCGGCGACCACCGCGGCGGGGGCGGCGGCGTTCAGGAGGCAGCCGGGCGGCGCGGTGACCTCGATCGGCCGGTGCGCGCCCGCGCAGGGCGGCGCGTCGGGATCGGTGAGGACGCGGACGGCGAAGAAGGCGGCGGACCTGGTCACCGAGAGCGGGCAGTTGAGGTTGCCGTCGACCTGCGGGTCGGTGCCGGCGAAGTCGAGGCGCAGCGTCTCGCCGGCGATGGTCGCGGCGACGCGGAGGGCGACGTCGCGCTCGCTGCCGTCGGGGCTGTCGTCTTCGAGGAAGTCCGCGGCCGTATAGGTGCCGTCGGGGAGCGCGGCGAGGGCGGCGCGGGTGCGGCGCTCGGAGTAGGCGAGGATCTCGTCCATCCCCGCGCGCAGGCCGGCGGCGCCGTGGCGGGCGGCGAGCTCGGCCAGGCGCAGGCGGCCGACCCGGTTGGCGGACTGCTGGGCGCGCAGGTCGGCGAGCCGCCGGCGCGGGTTGCGCATCCGGGCGACGAGGCCCTCGAGTGCGGCGGCGGTGGCGCGCGTCGGCGGGATCACGACGCCCTCCTCGTCGAGGCGGTGGGAGAAGGCCGGCATCGAGCCCGGGGTCGGGCCGCCGACGTCGGCGTGGTGGGCGCGCGATGCGGCGAAGCCGAAGAGCCCACCGTCGACGAAGACGGGGGAGACGAGGGTGATGTCGGGGAGGTGCGTGCCGCCGCGGAAGGGGTCGTTGAGGATCCATTCGGCGCCCGGCTCGTGGGGCTCGTCGAGGACGGCGGCGACCGCGTCGGGCATCGAGCCGAGGTGGACCGGGATGTGCTCGGCCTGCATCACCAGTTCGCCGCGGGCGTCGAAGAGCGCGGTCGAGCAGTCGTGGCGCTCCTTGATGTTGGCCGAGTAGGCCGAGCGGATCAGGGTGGCGCCCATCTCTTCGCAGGCGGCGCGGAGGGCGCCGATCATCACCTGGAGGGTGATCGGGTCGATCGTCATGCGGGGCGCCCTCCTTCGGGTTCTCCCTCTGGCGTGATTCGAAGGTGGGTGGCGAGGATCGACCCGAACTCGTCCACCTCGGCGCTCCAGCCGGGGGGCAGGACCAGGGTCGCCTCGGGGAGCTCGAAGATGACGGGGCCGGGGGCCGTGAGGCCGGCGGGGGGCTCGCCGCGGAGGACGGGGGTGTCGATCCATGCGGAGCCGAAGCGGACCTGGCGGGACGATTCTTCGAGGGCGCCGTCGCTCGCCGCGGCCGGGCGGGGATCGGGGCCGTCGATGATCAAGGCGAGGCGGATGTCGACCAGGACCGCTTCGCCGTCGGGATCGCGGTGGCCGTAGCGCTCCTCGTGGGTCTCCTCGAAGCGGGCGATCAGGTCGGCGGGGTCGGGCTCGGGGTCGCCGGGGACGTCGAGCTCGAAGGCCTGCCCGGCGTAGCGCATGCCGTAGACGACCTCGGTGCGGGCGCCGTCGAGGCCCGCGCCCGCGACCTCGCGCAGGTCGGCGACCGCGGCGGCGATCCGGTCGGCGGTGAGGTCGTCCCCGGCCAGCATCACGGTGCGGGCGGTGTCGCGGCGGCGGTCGGAGGCGCAGAGGCCGAACGCCGACAGCACGCCGCCGGCGCGCGGGCAGAGCAGGCGCTCGATCCCCAGCTCCTCGGCGATCGCCGCCGCGTGCATCGGCCCGGCGCCGCCGAAGGGGAGGAGGGCGAAGCGGCGCGGGTCGACGCCGCGCTCGACCGTGACGACGCGGAGCGCCCGCACCATCTCCTGGTTGGCGACGCGGACGATCCCGGCGGCGGTCTCGAGCGGGTCGAGGCCGAGGTCCTCGGCGAGCGCCGCGACGGCCCGCTCGGCTGCCGCGGCGTCGAGCGCGACGCCGCCGGCCAGGGTCGAGTCGGCGGCGAGGTTGCCGAGCAGGAGGTTGGCGTCGGTGACGGTCGGCTCGGTGCCGCCGCGGCCGTAACAGGCGGGGCCGGGCCGGGCGCCCGCCGAGCGCGGCCCGACCCGCAGCGCGCCGCCGGGGTCGCGCCAGCCGATCGAGCCGCCGCCCGCGCCGACGGTGTGGACGTCGACCGCGGGCAGCTGGATCGGGCGGCCGTCGATCGTGCGCGAGTCGGTCCGCCGCACGGCGCCGTCCTCGACCACGCAGACGTCGCAGGAGGTGCCGCCCATGTCGAAGCCGAGCGCGTTGCCGTCGCCGGAGAGGCGGGCGAGGAGGCTCGCGCCGACCGCGCCGCCGGCGGGGCCGGAGAGGACGCTCCAGGCGCCCGCCCGCGCCGCCTCCGCGGCCGGGGCGACGCCGCCGGAGGAGAGCATCACCTGCGGCGCCGGGAGGCCCGCCGCGTCGGTCGCCGATTCGAGCCGACCGAGGTAGTGGGCGAGCAGCGGCGAGAGGTAGGCGTCGATCGCGGTGGTCGAGGCGCGCTCGTACTCGCGGAAGCGGGGCAGGACCTCGTGCGAGACGGAGACGTGGAGGTCCGGCAGGCGCTCGCGCAGGTGCGCGGCGAGGCGGCGCTCGTGGGTCGGGTCGAGGTAGCTGAAGAGCAGGCAGATCGCCACCGACTCGGCACCGAGGTCGGCGAGGGCCGCGGCGAGGCGCTCCGGCTCCTTCGCGGCGAGCGGCTCGACGACCCCCTCGGGCCCGGTCCGCTCGGCCGCCTCGAGCTTCAGCTCGGCCGCGATCAACGGCGTCGGCTTCGGCGCGCAGAGGTGGTAGAGGCTGGGACGGTCCTGGCGGGCGATCTCGAGCAGGTCGGCGAAGCCCTCGGTCGCGATCAGCGCCGTCCGCGCGCCGCGTTCCTCGAGCAGCGCGTTGGTGCCGACGGTCATCCCGTGGAAAAAGTGCTCGACGGCGCCAGGCTCGGCGCCCGCCGCCGCGAGCACCGCCTCGACCGCGGCCATCACCCCGCCCGCCTCCTCTCCCGGCGTGGTCGGCACCTTGGCCGTGTGGACCGCCCCGTCGTCGAGAAGGACGGCGTCGGTGAAGGTCCCGCCGACATCGACCCCGAGGAGCATGGCGCGAGACTAGATGGTTGATTCCGGGGAGGGGCGTCATTCCACGGCCGGGCGTCGGGTTGGGGCCTGTGGTTCGGGACCGCGGCGGCCGTCCGAGGTGCGTCCCGGGCGTCTCGTGGCGGCCCTGGCAGGTTGCGACCGCCACGAGACGCCCGGGACGTGGGGGTTCCGTGGGGAAGGGGGCACAGGGACGGGAGGAACTCCGGACTTCCGTGACCCTTCTGCCAGGAACGTCACGGGTCCACATCAGGCGGAGGGACGTTCGTGCACTTATGCCCCCTATAGCCGGTACAAGTGCACGGACGTCGTGGGCGTGATGTGGAAGTGGGGAGGGACCGTGACGTCCCATGGGTCTTCGTCACGGACCACTCGCCTTCGTGGCGGATCATGCGCTTCTTCCCCACGGGACGCGCACGTCCGCCCGGCACACGTCACGAACCCTCGCACCTCTCCCCACGGACCCGGCCGTCCCGGCCACGGCCACAACCTGCCAGGGTCGTGGACGGGACGGCCGCGTCCCTTTCCCCCTCCCTCGAACCAACCACCTACGGCTCGGTGTGGACGACCACGTCGGCGATCCGTGCGGCGCCGTCGGGGCGGTCCTGGCGGATGTCGCGCTCGAGCTGTCGCGCCACGTCGTGGGCCGCCTCGAGCGTCGCCTCCGGGCTGGCGACGACGTCGAGGAAGACGACCAGGCCGAAGTCCGTCGCCAGCAGGCGCAGGCGGCGGGGCGGCGCCCCGGTCCGCTCCTTGACCAACGCCTCGATCCGCGCCGCCGCGTCCGGATCGTCGGCCTGGCGCGCCGTCGCCGGCGCCTCGAGCGGCTCCAGGTGGGTCTGCACGTCGTCGACCTCCGCCTCGCACCGCAGCGTCTCCTCGATCCGCTCCGCCACCGCGTGTGCCCGCGCCAGCGGCGTGTCGGCGTCGAGCTTCAGGTGCATCGAGACGCTGCAACGGCCGTCGTGGCGGTAGATCGCGATGTCGTGGGCTTCGCGGACGGGCGGCTCGGCGAGGGCGATGGCGAGCGCCCGCGCGCGCAGGTCGAGGCCCTCGCGCAGCGGCTCGACGTGGACGACGACATCGGCGTCGGGAAGCGCCTGGCGAACGGCGGCCTCGACCCGGTCGGCGACCCGGTGGCTGGCGACCAGGGCCTGGTCGGGCGCCGCGCCGATCGTCGCGTCGGCGAAGT
Organism: Solirubrobacterales bacterium; assembly: GCA_035547715.1. Lineage (GTDB taxonomy): Bacteria > Actinomycetota > Thermoleophilia > Solirubrobacterales > 70-9 > VAYN01. The sequence continues at coordinate 12,130 of DASZUH010000046.1, read as the reverse complement.
AGAGGCCGCCCGACTCGCGCAGTCGCAACTGGCGCAGCTCGACGTCGTCGCCGAGGCCGCGGATCGCCGCTTCGGCCCGGGCCTGGGCACCGAGCGGCGTCGTGTCCATCAGGATCAGCGCGTTCTCGTAGATCAGTCGCGCGGCGGCGGTGAAGATGATCGCGGCGACGACCAGCGAGGCGATCGCGTCGCCCTCCCGGAAGCCGAGCGCGACGGCGGTGATGCCGCCGAGGACGGCGATCGACCCCACCATGTCGCCGGCGAAGTGGAAGGCGTTCGAGCGCAGCGCCGCGGACTTGTACCGGGCGGCGCTGCGGAAGCTCACGGTGACGCGGCTGATGTCGACCGCGAGGGCGACGGCGATGACCGCGAAGACGTACCAGCGGGGGTCGAAGCCGGCGTCGCCGCCCGCGCTGAGGCGTTCGATCGCCTCGATCACGACGAAGGCGCCGCCGCCCGAGAGGATCGCCGCCTCGCCCAGCGCCGCGAGGTTCTCCGCGCGGCGGTGCCCGTAGGGGTGCTGGCGGTCGGGCGGCTGGCCGCCGAGGCGGATCGCGAGCAGGGTCAGGATCGCCGCGACCACGTCGCCGCTCGACTCGATCCCGGCCGAGACCAGCGCCAGCGACCCCGTCGCGATCCCGGTCCCGAGCTTGAGCGCGACGAGCAGGACGGCGGCGCCGATCGAGACCAGCGCGGTCTGGGTCTGCCCGCGGGGGGTCATGGGCGCAGACTATGGGCAGCGCCGCCCGGCGCCGCGGCCCTCGGCCGCCCGAGCCAGGCCGCGGTGGCCCGGAGGACCCGCACGACCCGCTCGGGTTCGTATTTGACCTGCTCGTGGGTGAAGCGGAGCTGCGTCAGTCCGGCGGCCGCGTGGTCCTGGTCCCGTTCCCGGTCCTTGGCCTGCTGTGAGGGCGTGCGATGGTAGGTGAGCCCGTCGGTCTCGACCACCAGCCCCAGCTCGTCGAAGTGGAAGTCGACTTCGTGTCCGGTGACGTAGATCGAGGTGCGGGGCAGCGGCAATCCGGCCTCACGGGCGAGCGGGATGAACACGCGCTCGAGCTCGGTGCGCGTGTAGCGGAAGGTGCGCCGGTCGAGGATCTCCCGCAACCGGGCGACCCCCGGCTCGCCGCCGTGCGCGTCCAGCGCCTTCCGCAGATCATCCGTCCGCACGAGCCTCAGCCGATCCGCCTCGTTGACCAACCGCTCCATCGTCGGCCGTCCGTGCCGGGTCGCGAGGTCGACGAGCGTCTGGACCGGCGACGTGACCGGGATCCCTTCGTGGACGCCGAAGGAGTCCGGCCCCAGGGTCGGCCGTCGATAGACCCTGATCCCGGGGATCCGAACCGGGTCCGGGGAGAACCTCGTCACCTCGATGGCGGCGACCTGCTCGACCCCGATCTTGAACAGGGCCGCCGCACTCGAATGGCTCAGCGCCGCCATCCCGGGCCCGCCGCAGGCAAGCACCGCCGCCATCCAGCGACCCTGCTGCGTCAGCTCGGGCCTCCCCACCGCGTAGATCCCACGCCCGACCGGGTGGAGCCGCCCGCGGGCGATGCGGTGATGGATCCCATGCCTGGTCAGCCCAAGGGCCGTCAGTTGGTCGCGCGTTACAACTCCATGCTGCTTGCGTGCGAGAGACCACGCACTTCCACGGGAGCCCATCGACGTTCGTGCAGTTGAGCCGGTCATAACCGGCTCAAGTGCACGGACGTGCCGGACTCTCCCCCCGGCGGCGCCGGGGACCTCGCTACGCGCGGCTTTCGCCGCGGCACTCAGAGGGGGCGGAGGCGGTTGAAGTGCTTGGCGGGGCCGCCGGGATGGAGGCGGGCTTCGACGCGTTCGAGGAGGCCGGAGGCGAGGAGCGAGTCGACGGCGCGCTCGATCTGCTCGGCGCCGAGGCCCTCGCAGCGCTCCTCGAGATCCTCCTCTGTGAGGCCCTCCTCGCCGGCCAGGAGGACCGCTCTCAGAACCTTCGCCTGCGCCTCCCGATCCTCGCGACTGCGCCTGCCCTCCATGGCGACGAGGTTAGCAGGAATACGAACATATGTTCGTATGATGTTCGGGTCCTGCCGAACTCCCGAAAGGGGTCAGACCATGCCCAGACCGCCGCTCACGCCGAGCGTCTCGCCGGTCACGAAAGTCGCGTCGTCGGAGGCCAGGAAGGCGACCGCGGCGGCCACCTCGAAGGGCTGTCCGAGGCGCCCCAGCTGGGTCTGGGAGCGCATGTTGTCGATCAGGCGCTCGCCCACCTCGCCCAGCTCTTTCGCCCCCATCAGGAGCGGCGTCTCGATCGGCCCGGGGGCGATCGCGTTGGCGGTGATGTCGTAGCGGCCGTTCTCCCGCGCGATCGCCTTGGTGAAGCCGATCACGCCCGCCTTCGCGGCCGAGTAGACCGCGCTGCCCTTGGAGCCGACCCGGCCCGCCTCGCTGGAGATCGAGACGATCCGCCCGTAGCCCGCCCGCTGCATCACCGGCAGCGCCGCCGCCGTGCAGTTGATGACCCCGTTCAGGTTGACGTCGAGCACCCGCTGCCACTGCGCGGGCGTCGTCGTCGGGAAGAAGCCGAACTCGTCGACGCCGGCGTTGTTGACGAGGATCGAGAGGTCGTCGCCGACCGCCTCCACGGCCGCCTTGGCCGAGCCGAGGTCGGTCACGTCGAGCGGGGTCGCGTGGCCCACGATCTCCCCCGCGACGCGCTCCGCACCCGCCACGTCGACGTCGCCGACCCAGACCTCGGCGCCCTCCGCCGCCAGCCGCTCGGCGATCGCCGCGCCGATCCCGCTCGCCCCGCCGGTGACCAGCGCCTTCCTCCCATCGAGCCGCATGCCGCGCAGCATAGACTCCCCTTCCTTGCGAAGCCAGGATTCGATGCGCGTCGCCCTCCTCGCGGGCGGCACCGGCGGGGCCAAGCTCGCCGCCGGACTGCAGGAGGAGCTCGGTGCCGACCTGACCGTGATCGCCAACACGGCGGACGACATCGAGACCCTCGGCGTCCACGTCTCCCCCGACCCCGACCTGGTCGGCTACTGGCTGTCGGGCGAAATCGATGCCGAGCGCGGCTGGGGCCTGCGCGACGACACCTTCACGGTGCTGGAGCGGATGGCCGATTTCGGCGCGCCGAACTGGTTCAGCCTCTCCGACCGCGACCTCGCCGCCTGCCTCTACCGGGCCGAGTTCATGCGCGCGGGCGGCCGCCAGACCGACGCCCAGGCGCAGATCACGCGCGGCCTCGGGATCGAGGCGCGGGTGCTGCCGATGTGCGACGAGCCGGTGCGGACCAAGGTGGTCACCGAGGGCGGCCGGCGCGAGCTGCAGGAGTACCTGATCCTCGACGGCGGCAGGCCGGACGTGCTCGGCGTCGAGCTGGAGGGAATCGAGGCGGCGAAGCCGACCGGCGAGGTCGCGGGCGCCTTCCGCGCCGCCGACCTGATCGTCATCGGCCCCTCCAACCCGGTGATCTCGATCGGCCCGATCCTCGCCGTGCCCGGGATGCGGGAGGCGATCGACGCCTCCGTCGCGCCGGTCGTCGCGGTCAGCCCCTACGTCGGCGGCGAGATCGTCAAGGGCCCGACCCAGAAGTTCATGGCGGCGGTGGGACGGCCCGGGACGGCGGCCGGCGTCGCCTCCCTCTACGCCGGGCTGATCGACGCGATGGTCGTCGACGAGGACGATCCGGACCCGCCGCCGACCGAGATCCCGACCCTCGCCGCGCCGACCCTGATGGACGGCGCCGCGGGCCGACTGCGACTGGCGCGGACGGTGCTCGAGTACGGCGAGACCCTGACCCGACCATGAGGGCGACCGCGGTGGTGCCGGTGAAGCGCTTCGCCGCGGCGAAGTCGCGGCTCGCCCCCGGGGTGGACGCGACGCGCAAGCCCGAGCTGGTGGCGGCGATGGTCGCCGACGTGCTCGAGGCGATCGGCGCGGCGCGGCAGGTGGAGCGGACGATCGTGGTGAGCCAGGAGCCGCGGGCGGCGGAGCTCGCCGCGGCCGCGGGGGCGGAGCTGGTCGGCGACTTCGAGGACTCGAGCCACGTCGCCGCGGCGCTGGCCGGGATCGCGGCGGCCGAGGCGGCCGGGGCGCGCTGCGTCGCGCTCCTGCCCGGGGACTGCCCGCTGCTCGACCCGCGCGAGCTCGACAAGATGCTGACCGGGGTGCCCGAGGAATACGTGGCGGTGATCCCGGACCGGCACGGGACCGGGACCAACGCGCTCGTGCTGGCGCCGCCGGGCGCGATCGAGCCGAGCTTCGGCGAGGGCAGCAAGGAGCGCCACGTCGAGGCGGCGCGGGCGGCGGGGATCCCGTACGCGGTCGAGGCACTGCCGTCGCTGGGACTCGACCTCGACACGCCCGCGGACATCGTCGCGTTGACCTTGAGGGTGGAGATGGGCGGCGGGGCGAAGCGGACCGCGAAGGCGCTGGGGATATGAGCGCGGCTGCCGACGCGTCCGGCGGCGGCGAGCCGATCGCCCCGACGGAAGTCCGCGTGCGACCGGTCGTCGGCCTGCCGGAGATCGTCCCCGGCGACCCGCTCGGCCGCCTGATCGCCGAGCAGGCGGGAGGGCTCGCCGACGGCGACGTCGTCGTCGTCTCGCAGAAGGTCGTCTCCAAGGCCGAGGGGCGGCTGCGGAAGCTCTCCTCGGTGATTCCCGGCGCGGAGGCGCGGCACTACGCGGCGGTCCTCGGCAAGGAGCCGAACCTCGTCCAGCTGATCCTTGAGGAGTCGGCCGAGGTGATCCGCGCCGAGCGCGGCGTGCTGATCGTCGAGACCAACCACGGCCTGGTCTGCGCCAACGCCGGGATCGACTCCTCGAACGTCGAGGGCGACGACACGGTCCTCCTCCTGCCCGAGGATCCCGACGCCTCGGCGCGGCGGCTGCGGGCGGAGATCGGCGCGGCGAGCGGGGCGCGGATCGGGGTCGTGATCGCCGACAGCTTCGGCCGGGCCTGGCGGATCGGGCAGGCGGAGGTGGCGATCGGCTGCGCCGGCCTGACCCCGATCGACGACTGGCGCGGCCGCCGCGACGCGGGCGGGCGGGAATTGAGGGCGACGCAGATCGCGATCGCCGACGAGGCCGCCGCCGCCGCCGACCTCGTCCGCGACAAGGCGGCGGCGGTGCCGGCGGTGGTGGTCGGCGGCCTCGATCGCTGGGTCACCGCGGCGGACGGCCCCGGCGCGGCGGCGATCCGCCGACCGCGCGAGGCCGACCTCTTCCGTTAGGCCGCCGCGCCGCTCAGCTCTTGTCTCTGTGGAGCAGGCCGCGGGCTTTGTCGGCGAGCTTGTCGATCCCGTCCTTGACCTTGCCCTCGGCCTGGTCGAGTTTGCCCTCGTTCTGGAGGTCTTTATCGCCGGTCAGGTTGCCGGTCGCCTCCTTGATGCGGCCTTTGGCCTCGTCGGTGTTGTGCGGCGTGTCAGCCATCCGTCTCCCCTTTCGCTTTCTGGGTGCCCTTCGCAGGTACCCGGTCTCAGCGGGCCTACTCGCCGACGACGAGGACGGCGCTGCCCTCGATGCGGCCGTGCCGGGCGTCTTCGAGCGCCTGCTGGGCGTCCTCGAGGGCGTAGGTGGTGACCTGGGCGCGGACCGGGATCTCGGGGGCGATGCGGAGGAGGTCGTCGCCGTCGGCCCGGGTCAGGTTCGCCACCGAGCCGAGCGTCCGCTCCTCCCAGAGCAGGTCGTAGGAGAAGGCGGGGATCTCGCTCATGTGGATCCCGGCGCTGATCACCCGCGCGCCGCGCGCGCTGGCCTTCAGCGCCTGGATCATCAGCGGGCCGACCGCGGCGAAGATGATCGCCCCGTCGAGCTCCTCCGGCGGCATCTCCGAGGAGCCGCCCGCCCACTCGGCGCCGAGGCCCCGCGCGAACGCCTGACCCTCCTCGTCACCGTCGCGGGTGAAGGCGAAGACCCGCCGCCCTTCGTGGACCGCGACCTGGCAGAGGATGTGGGCGGAGGAGCCGAACCCATAGAAGCCGATCCGCTCGGCCTCGCCGACCAATCGCAGCGCCCGATAGCCGATCAACCCGGCGCAGAGGAGCGGCGCCGCCTCGGCGTCGGAGTAGAGGTCGGGGATCGGGAAGCAGAAGCCCTCCGCCGCGACGCAGAACTCGGCATAGCCGCCGTCGATGTCGTAGCCGGTGAAGCGGGCGTGCTCGCAGAGGTTCTCGCGCCCTTCGCGGCAGTAACGGCAGGTGCCATCGGCCCAGCCGAGCCAGGGGACGCCGACCCGGTCGCCCAGCTCGAAGCGCCCCGCGTCCTCCCCCAGCCCGACCACGGTGCCGACGATCTGGTGCCCCATCACCAGCGGCAGCTTCGGCTCACCCTGCAGCTCGGAGTCGTAGATGTGGAGGTCGGTGCGGCAGACGCCGCAGGTCCGCACCGCGAGCTTCACCTCCCCCGCCCCGGGCTCCGGCTCGGGCAGCTCGGCCGCCCGCAACGGATGCCCCGGCCGGTCGAGGACCATCGCCCGCATCGTCAGCTCGCCGGCCCGCTTTTGGTCCGGCCCGCCGGCGAGGCCGCCGCGCCCGCCGCGTAGGTCTCGAGGGTCTCGTACAGCGTGTTGCGTTGGGCGGGGATCCGGCCCGCGGCGCGGGCGGCGGCGATCAGGTCCTCGGGGTCGAGCCTCACCCCGTGCTGGGACCCCGCCATCCGCGAGATGTTCTCCTCCATCAGCGTCCCGCCGAGGTCGTTGACGCCCCAGCGCAGGGCCTCGGTCGCGCCCTCGAGCCCCATCTTCACCCAGCTCGCCTGCAGGTTCGTGATCGACCGGCCGAGGGCCAGGCGGAAGGCGGCGGTGTGCTTGAGGTTCTCCTGCACGGTGATCTCCTCGATCCCGTGGGTGCGACCGAGCAGCGTGTTGAAGGGGATGAAGCTGAGCGGCACGAACTCGGTGATGCCGCCGGTCCGTTCCTGCAGCGAGCGGACGACCTGCATGTGGCGGGCGAGCTCGCGCGGCTCCTCGATGTGGCCGAACATCACGGTCGAGGTCGAGCGCAGCCCGGCCCGGTGGGAGGCTTCGATGATCTCGATCCAGCGCGCCGCCGGCAGCTTGTTCGGCGAGATCCGCTGCCGGACGCCGTCGTCGAGGACCTCGGCCGCGGTCCCCGGGGTCGAGCCGAGCCCGCACTCGAGCAGGTATTCGAAGACCTCCGGCGGCTCCTTGCCGGAGCGCTCGCAGGCGTGGTTGATCTCCATCGGCGAGTAGGCGTGCAGGTGGAGCTGCGGCGCCGTCTCCTTGGCCAGGCGCAGCCAGCGGCCGTACTCCTCGAGCGTCAGGTCGGGATGGATGCCGCCCTGCATGCAGAGCTCGGTGGCGCCGAAGGCGACCGCCTCCTCGATCCGCGCGGCGAAGTCGTGCTCCTCGACTTCGTAGGCGTCCGGCGAGCGCCTGCCCTGGCCGAAGCCACAGAAGGCGCAGCCGACGATGCAGACGTTGGTGAAGTTGATGTTGCGGTTGACGACGAAGGTGGTGACCTCGCCGGCCAGTTCCTGGCGCAGCTCGTCGGCGGCGATCCGCATCTCCTCGATCACCTCGGGCCGCGTCTCGGCGAAGAGCGCGACGAGCTCGTCCTCGCCGAGCCACTCCCCCTCGCGCCCCTTCTCGATCGCCCGCGGCGCGAGGTGCGGATCGATGACCTCTTCCGAGCGCCGCCCGCTGCCTTTGCGCGGGATGAAGCTCCAGTACTTCAGCTTGATCACGTCGAGGACGCCCTGCTCCATCCAGTCCATGTCCATGTACTGCGGATAGACGCAGAGCCGCTCGGTCAGCGCGTAACCGCGCGGCGCCAGCTCCTTGCGCACCTGGTGCGGCGAGGGAAACGGCTCCTCGGGAGAGATGTGGTCCCCGTTGGCGGAGAGCCCGCCGAGGTCGGTGGCGCCGGCTTCGACCAACTCGGGCCACCAGTCGGACAGGTTCGGCGGTACCTGCACCCCGACGTCCGGCATCAACCGCTTGCACTCGGCGATCAGCCGCTTGATCTCGTCGACGTCGACGGGCGTGGCCCAGTCGGGGAGGGGAGGCGGGGATGATCCTTCACCCACGAACTGCGGGGAGGTTCGCCCAGGGTCATCCCCGCCTCCCGACCAGCGCCTGCGGCTGGCCTCGTTCGCGATCTCCGCGACCTCCGCCCCGTAGTAGCGCGGGTGCGGCACGAAGTTCTGGAGGATCACCTCCTGGATGTGCCCGTACTCGCGGTGCAGTTCGGCGATGGCCTCGAGCGATTCCACCCGCGACTCGACCGACTCACCGATGCCGACCAGGATCCCGGTCGTGAAGGGGATCTTCAGTTCGCCGGCGGCCCGGATGGTCGCGATGCGCTCGCCCGGATGCTTCGTGGGAGAGCCCGCGTGGACCGTCTCCATCAGCGACTCGTCGACGGACTCGAGCATCAGCCCCTGGCTCGCGGTCACCTCGCGCAGCCGTCCCAGGTCCCCCTTCGAGAGCGCGCCGAGGTTCGTGTGCGGGAGCATGCCTCGCTCGAGCGCGCGTTCGCACGCCCACACCACGTAGCCGGTGAAGTCCTCGTGGCCCCAGGCCTTGAGCCGTTCGGCGACGACGGGGTTCACCTCGGGCTTCTCCCCGGTCAGAACCAGGAGCTCCTTGGTGTTTCGTTTCAGCGCTTCGTCGAGGATCCGTTCGACGTCGACGGGCGCGTGGAGGTGGGCCTGATGCGTGGCGAAGGCGCAGTACTTGCAGTAGCACTGGCACGTCCGCGAGAGGGAAAGGGTGAAGTTGCGGGAGAACGTGACCCGTTGCATCCCGGCAAAGCTACAGGGCGCGCCGGCTCGGCCGGACGCGCCCTGCGCCGATGGGGGGTTTGGCCCGGCGGGGTGCGCCGGGCGCCGCCCTCAGTCTTTTTTGGCGTCGGCCGGACCGGCGCCTTTGCCGCCGCGCGCCGCCACCGGGGCGACTCGCTGCGGCGCCTCGACCAGCGGCCGCCCGCCCGCCTCGATCACGAAGCGCCAGACGCCGACCGCGACGAGCGCGCCGACCACCGGGCCGACCAGGTACGGCCAGACCCCGCCCCATTCGTTGGAGACGAGCGCGGCGCCGAACCAGCGGGCCGGGTTGAAGCAGGCACCGGTCAGCGGGCCGCCGACCATCACCATGAAGACGAAGGTGGTGCCGATCGCCAGCGGGCCCCAGTCCTTGGTGCTCTTCTCCGAGAAGACGACCGCGAGGATGACGAGGACGAGGGCGAAGACGCCGATCCCCTCGACCGCCGCGCCGGCCGCGTTGTTGGCCAGCAGGCTGCTCACCGAGCCGGCGCCGTAGTGGACGGCGCGACCCTCGTCGAGCAGCAGCGCCTTGGTCAGCAGCGCGCCGAGCACCGCGCCCGAGAGCTGGGCGAGGATGTAGATGACCCCGTCGATGAGGCTGATCTTTTTGATCGTCCAGGCGGCGAGCGTCACGGCCGGGTTGAAGTGGCCGCCGCTGACGGCGCCGAACATGCAGATCACGGCAAACAGCGTCAGACCCTGGACGAAGCCGACCACGGCGAAGTCGGAGCCGAACGAAGTCGACGAACCGACCGAGACGTAGAGAGTGACGACGCTGGTGATGAAGAAGACCAGCAAGAACGTGCCGATCAACTCCGCGAGATACGCGGAAAGTCCTTTTTGCTCCAGCTCCACTCTCAGTTTCCTCCCTAAAAAGTTTGTCCCTTGACCATTTGCGAAGCGGCGGCAGTCTACCTGTATTTCCTCAAGGAATTAGTGTTGCCGCCGAATGAGACGGGCTGTCGCGCTGCTGGCGGCCGCCCTGCTGCTCGCCGGTCTCGCCGGCTGCGGCGGGAGCGGTGCGGAACCGGGCGCGCCGAAAGGCGCGACCGTCGTGCTCGATTTCGTCCCCAACGCCGTCCACACCGGCATCTACGCAGCCGCGGCTCAAGGTTTCTATAAGGAAGCCGGGATCGACCTCCACGTCCAGGTCCCGGGCGAATCGACCGACGCGCCGAAGCTGCTCGCGGCGGGCCGCACGCAGTTCGCGATCCTCGACATCACCGACCTCGGGATCGCCGCCGAGAAAGGGCTCGAACTGGTCGGCCTGATGCCGATCGTGGGGGAGCCGCTGGCGGCGGTCCTGGCCCGCAAGGACGGCCCGGTGAAGCGGCCGCGCGACATGGATGGCCACACCGTCGGCGTCACCGGCCTCCCCTCCGACACCGCCGTCGTCCACTCCGAGGTCGCCGCCGACGGCGGCGATCCGAACGGCGTCGACGAAGTGACGATCGGCTACAACGCGGTCGCCTCGCTGGCGGCGGGGAAGGTCGACGCGGCGACCGGCTTCTGGAACGACGAGGCGGTCGAGGCGCAGCGCCAGGGCATCCCGCTGCGGGTCTTCAAGGTCGACGAATACGGCGCGCCGCGCTACCCCGAGCTGGTGCTGACGACGACGCGGAAGGAGATCGAGGAAGATCCCGGGCTGGTCGACTCGATGGTCGCGGCGACGCGAAAAGGCTACGAATTCACCTGGCGCAGGCCGGCGGTGGCGCTGGACGACCTGCTGGCCGCGAACCCGAGCCTCGAACGCGCCGACACCGCGGCCCAGCTGAAGGTGCTGCGCAGGGCGCTCCAGGTCGGCGACCTGCGGGAAGGGACGCTGAGGGAATGGTCGGCCTGGGCCAGTTCACACGGCCTCCTGCCCGCACCGATGGACGCGGGCGAACTGAAGCAGACGTTCGAGATCGGCCAGCCGAGGCGCTAGCCGGGGAGTAGCGCCGCGACCAGGTCCGGCAGTTCGCGCGCCATCCGCGAGCGCGGCACGACCCTGTCGACGCCCGCCGCCTCGGCGGCGGCGCGGGTCTCGGTGTCGACGTGCGAGTAGTAGCCGAGCACCGGGATCCCCGGGCCGACCAACGCCTCCGGGCTCTCGACGTCGAGGTCGGCGACGATCAGCTCGACCTCGTCGAGCGGCGCCTCGGCGATCGACCCGGCCAGCACCACGTGGTGGCCGGCGGCGGTGAGACCGGCGTCGACCCGGCTGGCGAGCATCAGGTCGGTGGCGATGCTGAGGACGCGGGCCATCGTCGTCGAGGTCCGAGGCGCGGGCGGCCCTAGATGGCGCGGCGCTGCCGGAACTCCTGGCGGACGCTTTCCGGGCGTCCCCACATCTGCACGACCTCGGAGCGGCCCTCGCGAACCTCGGCGACCCGCAGCTCCCCGGTGACGCCCTCGGCGTCGAGTTTCGCCAGCACGCCCTTCACCGTCTCCGCCGCGGCCGCGTGGCCGAAGCTGTGGGCGACGATCAGCCGCCAGTGCCAGGCGCCGGGCTTGTCATAGACCTGCGCGTTGACCATCGAGACGAAGACGGCGCTGTCGACGTAACGGCTCTCGTCGTCGATCCGCAGATCGACCTCGAGGTCGGTCCAGTCCGGCGGCAGCGCGTCAAGGATGCGCTGGAAGTCGTCGGCGAGTGCCATCGACCGCGAAGGCTATCGCTCCGCCCCGTGGCGGGGGATGGTGGATGGTGGTCGGGTGATTCGGCGGCGCTGCAAGCCGGCGCCCGGGCCGGCGGGTGTCCTGGGGTTGGCGGCCGTCCGAGGAGCGCCCGGCCTTCTCGGTGGCGACCCTGGCAGGTTGTGGCCGCCACCGAGAAGGCCGGTCCGTGGGGAGAGGTGCGAGGGTTCGTGCCGTGCGCCGAGGTACGTGCGCGTGTCGCCGGGAAGAAGCGCATGATCGGTGACGAAGGCGCAGGTCCCGTGACGAAGACGCAGGGAACGTCACGGTTCCTCCCGACTTCCCGGGCCCCGGCCGTCAACCTGTTGCCTTTAGTCGCCCTCTGGGCGACTAAAGGCAACAGGTTGCGTCCCGCACGCGGCGGAGGTGACCGAACCCAAGAGGACCCGTGACGAACCGGGCGGAAGGGTGACGGAAGCGTGGAGTTCCGCCCGTCCCCGTGACCATCCTCCGGGAACCACGCCCCTCGCCGGCCGGGAGGGCGGTCGGGGCAGGTTCCGTGACGAAGACCCATGGGACGTCACGGTCCCGTCCCGCCTCCACATCACCCCACGACGACTGGTCACCTGTCCACCCACTGGGGTGCACTGGTGACCAGTCGTGCACTTGAGCCGCCTATGGGCGGCTCAAGTGCACGAACGCCCTCCGCCCGATGTGGACCCGTGACGTTCCTCGCG
>DASZUH010000045.1:0-3260 GCA_035547715.1 Solirubrobacterales bacterium | reverse complement strand
CTGCGACCCCTTCTCGAAGCAGTCGAAGTCGATCCCGCGCGCCTGCAGTACCTGCGCTGCCGCGATCCCCGAGCTCCCCGCGCCGATGACGCAAGCCTTCACAGGGAGACCCTATCCGAACCCTGGCTGCCCGGCCGGCCTTCCGATAGGTTGCCGCCATGAAGGCGTGCATCATCGGCGCGGGGAGCTCGGGGATCGCGGCGGCGCAGGTACTGCAGGCGCGCGGGATCGAGTTCGACTGCTTCGAGAAGGGGTCGCAGGTCGGCGGCAACTGGCGCTACGAAAACGACAATGGGATGTCGTCGGCGTATCGGTCTCTGCACATCAACCCCTCGCGGCGGGTGATGGCGTTCAAATCGCTGCCGATGCCCGAGAGCTATCCGGACTACCCGGACCACTTCCAGATGGCCGCCTACTTCGACGAAGTCGTCGACCGCTTCCGGCTGCGGGACCGGATCGAGTTCCGCACCGAGGTGCTGAGCGTGGTCCCGGTCGCCGCGAGCCCGGGGGAGTGGGACGTGACGATCGAGGGGCCGGGCGGACGGGAGACGCGCCGCTACGGGGCGGTGCTCGTCGCCAACGGCCACCATTGGGACCCGCGCCGGCCCGAACCGGCCTTCCCCGGCGCCGATGAGTTCACCGGCGAGCAGATCCACGCCCACGAATACCGCGAGCCGGAGATCCTCCGCGGCAGGCGCGTGCTCGTGCTCGGGATCGGCAACTCGGCCGTCGACATCGCGGTCGAGTCCTCGCGGATCGCCGCGAAGACCTTCGTCGCCACGCGCCGCGGCGCCTACGTCATCCCCAAGTACCTGAACGGCAGGCCGATCGACGAGATGGCGAACTCCGTCACCGGCCTGGCGCCGATCCCGGTCCAGCGGGCGGTGATGAGCAGGGCGTTGAAGGTCGCCGTCGGCGACCCGACCGCCTACGGTCTGCCGAAGCCCGACCATAAGCTGCTCGAGGCCCACCCGACCGTCTCCTCGGAGTTCCTGCCCCGGCTCGGCCACGGCGACATCACCGCGAAGCCGAACATCGACCGCTTCACCGGTGGCCGCCGCGTCCGCTTCGTCGACGGCACCGAAGAGGAGGTCGACCTGGTCGTCTACTGCACCGGCTACAAGATCACCTTCCCGTTCTTCGACCCCGAGGTGCTCGCGGCGCCCGACAACGTGCTGCCGCTCTACCGCCGGGTCGTCCCGGTCGACCGCCCCGGCCTCTACGTGATCGGCCTGGTGCAGCCGCTCGGCCCGATCATGCCGCTGGCCGAGGCGCAGTGCGAATGGGTCGCCGACCTGATCTCAGGCCGGGCGTCGCTGCCGCCGGTGGCGACGATGGAGCGGGAGATCGCGAGCGAGGAAGAGAAGCAGCGAAAGCGGTTCGTCGCCTCTAAGCGTCATACGGTCGAGGTCGACTTCCATCCGTATCTGCGCGAGATCCGGCGCGAGCGTAGACGGGCTGCGGCGCCGGCTTGACGACGCGGGTCCGGCCGCCCGGCGGGCAGTCGGGCAGCGGCCGCGCGGCACCGCCCCCGTGGGGTCCGCGGCGCGGGCCGCGAGGCAGTTTCGGCGGCATCTTGGGGCGTTTGTTGCCACCGTCCTCGCTCGCCTCCTCAGGTTCCACGGTGTCCTGGTGGCCCGCCCACCAGACGAGCCAGAGCGACCCGAGGACGGGGATCTTCAGGACCACCAGGAGGAAGAAAATCGGCCAGAAACCGGTCAAGGCACGGAGTGTAGAAAATTTGCCCGGGCGCCTCGGGTCAGGATTCCCGTTCCGCCGCCTCGACGACGAGGCCGTGTCCCCAGGCGATCAGCGCTTCGGTTTCGGCCTCCTGGAGACCGACCGCCGGATCGGTGGGGACGAGCAAGGTCGGCTCGCGTCGCCCCCGCGCCCAGCGATAGCAGCTGTCGTCGAGGTTGTCGTCGAGCCAGGCCATCGCCCGCCCGCGGCAGTATTGGTCGAGCGGGCCCAGCTTCCAGTGCGCCGAGCCGAAGCGGGCGGCGCCCTCGAAGGTCAGGTGCGGGAGCTCCGCCAGCCCCAGCATCGCCGGCAGGTAGAAGTTCGCTTTGTCCTCCCAGCCGGTCGCCCAGACCAGGTCGAAGTGCTCGGCGAGGCGCCGCAGCCGCTCCCCGGCGCGCAGCGAGATGCAGTGGAGCACGCCGTCGACCAACTCGAGGCGCGCCTCCGAGGGAGGCGGCGCCGCGTCGTAGCCGAACAGCGAGATGACCCCGTCGACATCGACCGCCAAAATCGGCTTCATCGGATTGCGGATGAGGCCGTGAGGGCGTGGCTGGCCAGGACGCAGGGAACGAGGTGAGGGGAGCGCACTTCAGGTGCGTGACCCGATCCGAGTGACCGAGGACACCGCCAGGCGCGCCCTCACGGCCTCACCACCGATAGTGAGCAAACGCCTTGTTGGCCTGCGCCATTCGGTAGATGTCGTCCTTCCGCTTCCAGGCGCTGCCCTGCTGCTGGTTGGCGTCGAGGATCTCGCCGGCCAGGCGATCGGCCATCGAGTACTCGCGGCGGGCCCGGGCGTACTGGACGAGCCAGCGGACGGCGAGGGTGCGGGCGCGGCGCGCGGGCACCTCGACCGGCACCTGGTAGGTCGCGCCGCCGACGCGGCGGGAGCGGACCTCGAGGACGGGGGTCAGCTGCTTGATCGCCGCCTCGAGCGTCTCCACCGGATCCTCCCCGGTGCGCTCGCCGACGATCGCGAGGCTGTCGTAGACGATCCGCTCGGCAAGGCTCTTCTTGCCGTCGACCATCACCTTGTTGATCAGCTGCTGGACGAGCCGGTTGCGGTTGCGCGCGTCCGGTTCGATCGGCCGTACGGTGGCTGCGGAACGGCGCGGCATCAGGAAGCTTTGACTCCGTAGCGGGAGCGGGCCTGCTTGCGGTCGGAGACGCCGGCGGCGTCCAGCGTGCCCCGGACGACCTTGTAACGGACGCCCGGCAGATCCTTGACGCGACCGCCGCGGATCAGGACGACGGAGTGCTCCTGCAGGTTGTGGCCCTCGCCGGGGATGTAGGTGGTGACCTCCATCCCGTTGGTGAGCCGGACGCGCGCGATCTTGCGCAGCGCGGAGTTCGGCTTCTTCGGCGTCACCGTCGCGACACGGGTGCAGACGCCGCGCCGCTGCGGGGCGGCTACGCGCTTCTTGCGACCCTGCCCCGACTTGAGGCCCGGCGTCGTGGTCTTCTTCTTCGGGCGCTTGCGGCCCTTCCTGACAAGCTGATTCGTATTAGGCACGGCCGCG